>SLGA01000165.1 GCA_007123985.1 Balneolaceae bacterium
ATTGCAAGATGACATACGTCCGGAGTCGAATATCATAAACCGGATGGGTTCAGAAGGGTATCCGTCAAGATATATTTCTCCGATTATTGCCCTGCATGATTTTGAGCAGTACCATAAAGATATCTACAGAAAAGCGTGTGTACATGCTGTTAAGCATTTCTCAAAGTTGCCTGGAATTTTGGAACAGGTAGTACAATTTCAGCAGAATGATGTTGATTACAGGGTTATTCTAAAGGGCATTTATGATAGTATATCGATGAACATGAAAGGGAAGATTGACCATCGTGAATACAGCACAGAAGCAACGAATGCATTGAATCAATTGGAAATCAATGAAAAATCTGACGAGTTTGAACCAATAAACACTATCAAAGTATTAGAAACATACTCTGTTACGAAAGAAGAGGTAGCTTTCAGTAATGTAACCTACAAGGATCTGCCATCTTATCGAATAGATGGAATAAAAGAATCACTCAGACAAAGAGGTGTACTCTTAACTGTGGCAAATTATACGGGCACTTTTTTTTCCAAACTTGGTGGAAAACTTTCTCAATTTGGCAAGAAGTAATTTTGAATAAGTATCTTTTTAAAAACTGATTCATGTCAACATCGTTAGCAAGTAAGAAATCAATACTAATTTTTTTAGGATCGCTCACAGGAGGTGGTGCTGAGAGAGTTGCAGTAGCTCTTGCCGGTTTCTTAGCAAAGGATAAATCATTTAACGTTACACTCGTAACACTGGACAACAAAGATCGCGATTTCTATACGCTTGATAAGGCTGTTAAACGTGTTGCAATGGATAAAGGTGGTGAAACATCAGGATTGGCCAAGTTTACATCCAATATTAAAAGAGTAACAAGTTTTCGTTTTGTTCTTAAAAATGAAAAGCCGGATCTGGTTATTGCATTTATGACACGTTATGCAGTTATCGCCTTACTCGCATCGATGTTCACGAAGATCAGAGTGATCGTTTCGGAAAGAAATTACCCGCCACACCGGAAAAATCATGGTATGTGGGAAGCATTGAGGAAGTATGTTTATCGTTTTGCTGATTTACATATTGTACAGACAGAGTTAATTGCAGATTGGATTAAAAAGAACACAAAATCCAATATGGTGCGTGTGATTCCAAATTCGATAACCTGGCCTTTACCCAAATTACCTCCTACCATAGAAACGGATTCGGTGCTCAAAGATGGTGACCGAGTAATTTTAGCAGCAGGTACATTTAAACATCAAAAAGGTTTTGATTTGTTACTTGAATCCATGAAAACTGTGATGAAAGAGAGCCAAAACTGGAAACTCGTAATTTTAGGCGATGAGAAGTATACCAATTATTTAACAGAGGCTTACAATGAGTTTATAGCTCAAAATGATCTGACAGATAAAGTTATAATGCCGGGAAGAGCCGGTAATGTTAAAGACTGGTATGAACGGGCTGAAATATTTGTATTGAGTTCGAGGTATGAGGGTTTTCCTAACGTTCTGCTTGAGGCCATGTCTTCGGGTTGTGCTTGTGTCTCATTTGACTGTAAAACAGGGCCGGCTGAATTAATTACAGAGGGTTATAATGGTTTTCTTATTCCTGATGGAGATACAGATTTATTAGCTAAATATGTTCTACGCTTAATGCAGGATAATTCGCTCAGAGAAAGGCTAAGTAGTAATGCTATATCTGTTCGTGAGACGTATTCAGAAGAAAAGATTATGAATATGTGGAAAAAACAGATAAACAAAGTTCTATTGGGTAGCCCATGAATATCGTTATAGTTCTTCCATACCTTAAAGCGGGCGGTACTGAAAGGCAGGCAAGTTATATTGCTAATTTTCTAAAAGAAAAAGGGCATATGGTTACTGTTGTAAGTATTGAGAGAAACAACACTTTTCAGGGTCTATTTAAGGTTCCGGTAGAATATCTGAATTCCAGTAACAGGAGTTTATATTTACTTAAAAACACTACACTTCTGGCAGATAAATTATCAAATATAAAGGCAGATGTCGTTCTTAGCAGAGCCTGGTCGGTAAATATGGTTACTGAAAGATCTGCCCGTAAACTGAAGATCCCTTCGGTACTCTATTTGTCAGGTTCGATGAACTTATCAGGCCATTCGTTCGTAAAAAAAATGATTCACAGAAGGACGTTAGATAATGGTTCTGCAATTATTTCGGTATCCGCAAAAGCAAAACAAAATTGCATCAAATGGCTAAAAACAGATGGCAGCAAAATCAGTGTTGTTCACAATGGTATTGACATAGACTGGGTGAAAGAAAAAGCAGAAGGTTCTGAAGATTTGCCAAATAAACTTTTAGACAGTCCAACCCCTAAATTAGTTTTTGTGGGCCGCCTAATTCACAGAAAAGGGCTTGATTTGCTTCTGGATGCAATTCACGAAATTTCGTGTGATGGCAAAATTGTTGAACTTATTGTTGTGGGTGATGGAGAGGAAAAATCGGCGTATATTAACATGGCAGTAAAACTTGGAATATCTGAACAGATATATTTTGCTGGTGAGCAGAAAAATCCATTCCCGTTTATGCAAATGGCAGACATTTTTGTTTTGCCCTCCAGAAGCGAAGGTTTTCCAAATGTTTTGCCGGAGGCGATGGCTTTAGGCTTGCCCGTTGTTGCATCTAACTGTGAGTCTGGCCCGGATGAAATATTGAATGGAAAGAATGGTTTACTGGCTGAACCAAGTTCGAGCCAATCATTAAAAGAAGAAATTGAAAAATTGTTGAGGAGCGACAGTTATAGAAGAAAAATTGCAGAAGAAGGTTTTAAAACCGTTAAAAAATATTTTCAGCTTAACGATCAGTTACAAAAAATCGAAAGAGTTTTGATTTCTGCACGATATGTATGAAGTAAGGACTTTTAGGATGTATTATTTCTTCGTATGAATACATTTTTTACAATATGAAATTTAAACATATAGATCACTTAGCGGGTTTCTTACTGGCGCTTCTTACGGCTATGCCAATGCTCAGAACACAGTTTGCTATACCGAGCATTGCACTTATACTGCCAATTATGGCAATATTCGTTTTGAGTGTGATAAAAAACTATGATGTTGGGAGGCTATTTGTTCGTAAGAATGTAGCGGTACATTTCTATTTTATTGTACTACTATTCGTTTATTTATTGGCATCAAATTTTTGGAATCCGTTTGACGTATCCACGAGAGATCCTATGCTCAGGATCTTTCTTATCATCCTTACAGCGGCAGCAGTAATCGGTTCTCTAAATGAGAGAGTTGCTGTTTATTATATCAACTGGGTGATATTTTTTGCAGTATTTGCAGCAGTTACATTGTTTGGTGAATATATTCGCTTAGGGAATTTTAGCGGCTATCGCTTAAGTGATACTCTTGTTAGGCCACAACTTATGGGGCTGGGTACGATTTTCACAGTGGGAAAACTATTGTTTTTAGATGATAGAAAGAAGAAACGATTGATAGCAACAATAGGATTTCTGCTTTTAGGATTGGCATTTGGAGGTGCCAGAGGGGCATTGATTTTAACCTTTGGCCTTAGCATTCTTATTCTAATTTATTACTTCTACTTGAATGACCCCAAAAGCTATTCACTTGCAGAGTGGTTTAAAAATAAAAGTTTACGAATCTTCAGCTTTGGATCCATCATTTTAGTAATTGTTGCTGCTTTACAGGTAGAAAGAACAGCTCATAAAATGAGACGTCTGTTTTTTGGCGGTGAATTAGTTAGTGGAGGGAGGGCAGAGCTCTGGGTTAACTCGGTATCAAGCTTTTTAGAGTCTCCAATAATTGGGCATGGATTCAGAAGTAGTGGCATGCTGTCTTACGGCCGTGAAAGCTGGTATCCTCATAATCTTTTTTTGGAGGCTATGGTAGATGGGGGGATCATTGCACTAATTATTTTACTGATTGTTTGTTTTTATCCACTTATCAGAACGATAGAGCTTTTCAGGAAAAAACTGCTTAATGGGAAGTTATGGTTACCTTTGATGGTGGGTTACATTTTCTTGTTGTTTGAATTTTCAAAATCAAACAGCATTTACGAAGGTAGAATTTTAATGGCGCTCGGCATTGTTATGTTAATAGTTGTAGAAAGAATAAAACTGCCCGCTAACCAAGCGAAAAGAGCCTATCAAAAACTTGAATAGCTTCTTTCCTGAAGAGATTCAAACTAAAACAATAGCATGCTTTAGTGCCCGATATATAAACATTTATTTCATCGAGACAACTTTGGCTTAGCTAATTTTTTTTGAAATGCCCAAATAAACATTGATGGGCTTATTATTTTGCAATGCGTGTATTACTTGTATTAGATGTTGCTCCGGATTATAGAGAGCTATTTTTGAGAAAATTATCAAAAAAATGCGATTTAATTGTGCTTGCTCATAATTGTGAAAAAGATAATCTCAAGCCACCGCCAGAAAGGAAAGGTTACACTTATATTGAATTAGAAGACAAAGGATTTAAAATCAGGTGGAATTTTAATCTTCAAAAACAGATTAAACAGGTCGAACCTGACATTATTTGTGTAAATCTGAACCTAAGGTACCCTGCACGAATTTTTGATTTTTTTCTGTCTAAGATCAGAAAAAAAAAATGGTTATGGTGGGGGCCAATTTTTGGCAGATCTCAAATTCTGAGTCCAATTAAACAACTCCTTATCAAATTTTCGCATGGTGCTGTGGTCTATACAAGTGATATTGTTAAAAAGATTGATAGAGCCCACTCAAACGCAATAAGTTTTAACAATAGCCAGCATTCGGTTAACGATTTTAAGGAATTCCCAAATATAGTTAGGGGAAAAATAAACTGTTTATTTGTTGGAAGGCCTCAACCACGTAAACGGCTTGAACTGCTTCTTGAAATAGCGAAAAGCAGAAATGATATTGAAATTAAATTGGTAGGACCACAGATGGCTGACTACTTTAAGGACTCCCAGATACCTCAAAATATTTCTCTTCATCCAGCAGCTCATGGGCAAAAGTTGGCTGAGCACTTTAAATGGAGCAATCTGGTGATAAACCCCGGTCATGTGGGCTTACTGGTGATGAATGCGGCAACCCATTGCAGACCAATAGTTATTGGAAATAATGTGCAGCATGCACCTGAGGTTGAACTTGCAGAAAAAGCTGATCAGTACTTTTTAGATTTTGAAAATAAAACAGAAGTTAATGATTTTTTTGATCACGTTTTAAATAAACGTGAAGAACTGCAAAATAAAGGTAGGAAATTATTCAATTTAGGGAAGCAACAATATACTGTTGAGTACATGGTTGATGCTCATATAAAGGCATTTGAAAATGCACTGTCTTAATTTAGATTAAAAAATAATGAATGCTGCCATAACCCGAACCAACCATAAAGGTTTTATACATTTTGCAGAAGACAATTCTCTGATCAGGTCATATAAGGGGAAGATTTATTTAAGTGATGATAATGGCTTGAGTTATACACTATTAATCGATTTAGCAAGCTCTTTTAAAGAGCAAATAAAACTTTCAAGTGTAAAGTTAAGGCGATTATTTCGATACTATATCTATCATATAGTGCCTCTGGATAACCGTTTATTTGTATTTGGATTGGGGCGGATCTTTATAATTTCTAAGCAAACCAAATCTGTGGAGAAAATTCTGCCATTATTTGGGAAGCGGCCATTAATCGTCTGCTCAGATGGTGAAAGTGTGTTTTATGGTGAATATGTTACCAACTCTAACAGAGAACCGGTTTTTATTTACAAGTATTCAGATGCCTCTGAAGCATTTGAGGTGTTTG
>SLGA01000135.1 GCA_007123985.1 Balneolaceae bacterium
AAATAATGAGCCACTAATGATAAACGGTATGAATTGGGACTATTTCCCGATTGGCACCAACTACATGTACGACTTTTGGGGGCAACCCGATGATTTCATCAAACAAGCTCTTGATTATGAAATGGGTCTGCTTCAAAATATGGGTGTGAATTCAATTCGGGTTTATACCGGTATTACACCGCGTTGGGTTGAATATATCTATGATAATTTTGGTATTTACACCATGTTAAACCATTCTTTTGGTCGCTATGGTGTAATGTTGGATGACGGTTGGATGGCAAATACCGAATACTCAGATCCAAGAGTTCAGGAACTGCTGCTAAGAGAAGTAACTGAATTAGTTGAAGAATTTAAAGGTACCCGGGGATTGCTGCTTTTCTTATTGGGAAATGAAAATAATTATGGCTTGTTCTGGGGTGGCGCCGAAACAGAAGACATTCCCATTCAGGATCGGGAATCAACCATAAGAGCTCGTGCCATGTATGAAATGTTCAATAATGCGGCACTTGCCATGAAAGCTATAGATGACAGTGTGCCAATTGCACTCTGTAATGGTGATTTGCTTTTCCTTGAACTTATCGTTGAATTAGCTCCAGATATTGACATTTTTGGCACCAATGTCTACAGAGGTGAAACATTCACCGATCTTTACGACCGCGTAGCTGATGAATATGGTAAACCTGTGCTTCTGACGGAATTCGGTTCTGATGCATTTAACGCCAGAACAAATCAGGAAGACCAGTTAATGCAAGCTCACTATAAGCGCTTAAACTGGAAAGATATTTATTCACATGCAGCCGGATTGGGCCGCGCACAAAACTCTATTGGTGGCTACACATTCCAATTTAGTGATGGTTGGTGGAAACATGGCCAAACCGAAGAACTGGACGTGCATAACACCGAAGCTACATGGGCTAACGCCGGATATCAGTGGGACTATGTAGAAGGCGAAAACAACATGAACGAAGAATGGTTTGGTATAAATGCCAAAGGGCCAACTAATTCTGAAGGATTTTATGAGCTATTTCCACGTGCAGCTTATTACGTTATTAAGCAAGCTCATGAATTTGACCCCTATGCTGGCGGTGTTACTTTAGCTGACCTTGAAAAGCATTTCGATGGTATTTCTTTAACAGGTGCTATGCTTCAGGCCAGAGGAGATAAGGCTGCTCTACAAGTTCAGCGGTTGAGTCAAATCAGGTTAAGCAGACTCTCTGCAAAGTTTTCAACCTTTTCAACCGGTGGCGATAAAATTACTACACCGGAAACCAACAATTCTGATGTACGTGAATTCCCGAATCAAACCGGATTTGATCACATGCAATCCATCTTTGTTGGTATAGAAGCACAACCTTCGAATAACGTAAGGGCAAATGTAGAGTTTAATATTCTTGGAAATGTTGCCCAAAATCCGATTGATGAGATATTCTACGAAAACCGTGGCCGCCCGGTTGATGTACGCGGTGTCAACGGTGATGTGACCTTGGAAGATGTTAACAGAATACAACTTTACCGGGCTGAATATGAGTGGAATACACGCTGGGTTGATATAGAAGGTTTCTACAGAACCGGCCACTACCACTGGGCCTACGATGGAGATTTCTTTAATCTTTACCCGGAAGCGAATTACGGCGAAAATATTGATATTTACAACGGAATGGCTCCCTTCGGAATGGAAGCTGAGTTTAAAAGAGAGTTAAGCGGCCTTAAAATGGCTTTTGGTCCTGAACTTTGGTGGGGTGCAAATCCTGCCATATTATTAAAGTACACGAGGGACTTTGGTAACTACTCCGTTACAGGGACTTTTCATGAAGACCTTGAAGGACCCAGTGATGATATAAGCAGTTCGTTTGCGGTGCCTGAACCCAGAACCAGGCGATTCGGCCTGCATGTAAACAGAGAATTTGGCAATTTTGAGATTGACCTCGGTGGTCTCTGGGCCGGCCAGCCTTTGAATGGCCGAGAATTCCAGATTTATCGCGGTCCTGAAGATGGAAGCGGGGATCTGTTTGTTGACGAAATTAAGCCTGAAGATAATTTTGGTGGTAAGTTAAAGCTTACTTATACCGGTGGTCTTTTCAACTGGTACGGGCAAACATCACTGATGGGTCTTGTTGCTCGAGGTGGTGGCGATCAAACTATTACATTCACAGGCTGGCGTTTGAAAGATTCAGGCAGCAGCAACCAGTTTAATGTTCTGTCAGGATTTACTTACCAGGTTGGTGATTTCCAGATTGCACCAAATTTCATGTATCAGCAGCCCCTCGAAGGCCCAATTCCATCAGGTGTTGAGGCTCCGGGCAGGCCCAGAAATATTCTCGATGATCCCTTTGTAGTGCGATCAAACAGAGAAACAATAGCTGGAGAATTGTTAATTACATACGATCCCACTCCGGAAACCTGGATGTACGACTGGGACAGTGACAGAACAGAAGATGCAAGCCTGGCCATAAGTGCAGGTATCGTCTATCGTCACCATCCAACCACTCAAGATGCTGCTGTTGGTATTCTGCCAGACGGTAGGACAGCTTTCGCATTCGGTGGGGCTCCAGCGGCACGTGATCTTTGGGAAGTTCATGCCAGAATTGTTTCCAAACCAACCCGGCATTTCGGTTTTATCGCAAACATTTACGGTGGTGAGGCTGAGGCGAGAGGTAGTGACGACAGACTAATTAACAGAATTGGCGGTGATCTTCGAGTACTCTATCGAAATTTCATGCTCAACTCTTTTGTACGCATTAACGATTGGGGCCCATACGACTATCATCGTGATTTCAACCTGACGTTTCCCCTGCAATTGATGGCCGATGTATCATATACATTATCGAGCCCTGACTGGCTGGGCGAACCGCAAACAAGATTTGGGGTTCGTGGCGGCTTTAGAACACTTGATGAATTCTCACCGCGATATGCACCGGCATTCACTACGGATGTTTCAGGACAGATTGTACCAGACCCCACAGCTCCAGGGTTTGGCCTTGGAAATGAATGGGAATTGCGGACTTATATCCAGATAAATATTTAACGATCAAACGGCAATTACCATGAAAAAAATGGTTAAAAAAAATACAACATATCCAATCTGGATCGCCATGCTGCTTTTTTTGGCAGCTACAGCCTGCGAGCGCTCTGTAGATGGATTGTCCCAACCGGATTTTCCTGCTAATCCAGATGTTTTTATTAACTCCTTTAGTGCCGGCATGGAATACTATCCTTACGAGGGTTCCAGGGCAGAAGCATTCTCAGTTGATACAGAAACCACTTTTGGTAACAGGGGAGCATCGATGAGGTTTGATGTACCTAATGTAGGAGATCCTCAAGGTGCCTTTGCCGGCGCAATCTTCAGAGATGATAATGGTGGCAGGAACATGTCATCATATAATGCCCTAACATTTTACGCCAAAGCAAATCAAGCTTCAACTTTGGCAAACATTGGCTTTGGTCAGGATTTCTTCGGCGACGAGTTTGAGGTTTCCTTAAGCGAGCTCAGATTAACAACCAATTGGAGAAAATACACTATACCTATTCCAGATCCTTCATTATTAACCCAGCATAAGGGTCTGCTCTGGTATGCTGCAGGGCCTGAAAA
Source organism: Balneolaceae bacterium (assembly GCA_007123985.1). Taxonomy (GTDB): domain Bacteria; phylum Bacteroidota; class Rhodothermia; order Balneolales; family Balneolaceae; genus Rhodohalobacter. The sequence continues at coordinate 3,590 of SLGA01000135.1, forward strand.
TGGAGATGGATTCTCTTTTTGGATGGATGAAGTGAAGTATGAAAGGCTTGATGATATAGCTCAGTCGCGTCCAGCGATACTAAATGGTGCAAATATCTCTCAAACAAGTTTAGTTGGCTCTTCTCTTCAGATAGTTGGCTTACAATATACAGCAAACCTGCCTGATGGACAGGATGTTACAATTGGTACAGCTCCAGCCTATTTTGAATTTTCCAGCAGCAACACAAATGTTGCAACCGTAAGTGCTGATGGCTCTGTTTCTGTTGTAGGCGAAGGAACGGCTGTGATTACGGCTACGCTGGCAGGCCAGGATGCGGCAGGCTCATTAACGATTGATTCCTCAGGTGAATTTATCCTTCCGCCGGAACCAACCATCGATCCGGCAAATGTGATATCCATTTTTAGTGACGCTGAAGGATATGAAGATATACCAGTTGATTTCTACAATGGATTTTATGCGCCATTCCAAACAACCACCTCCAACGATTTTGAAAGAGAGGGGCAAAGATTCCTTGGTTACGAAAATTTCAACTTTGTTGGGATAGAATTTAATCAGAATGTACCCACAGTAGATGGTTCTGAGATGACTCACCTCACGTTCGACCTGTTCTTTCCGGATGAAGTACCTGCCGGTTCAGCCATCCGTGCAAGAATTATTAATGATGTTGGTGGAGCTGAACAATCTGCGTCTGCTACCATTACATCCGATGATGGACTGGTTTCAGGAGAGTGGATACAGCTTGTAGTTGATATCAGAGATATGGAAGACCGCTCTCAGCTTGGGCAAATTATTCTCGACTCTGACGAAGGGCCAGCTCTTGCAGGTGCTACATTCTATGCAACCAATATCTATTTTTTCAGGGATGAGTAAAAGCGTAGCAATTTTCTCCTTATTCATTTTCGCTGCACTGTTTCTAGGGTGCAATGATCAAAATATAGACGAGGATAGGTATACAAACCTCGTCTTCGAAGATCTGTTTGAAGTAGATGGCAGCCCTGACCCGGCTTTATGGACCTACGATTTAGGTACCGGTAGTGAAATTTCAGGCGAACCGGGATGGGGAAACCGTGAATTACAATATTATACAAACAGGCCTGAGAATGTAAGAATTGAAGATGGTATGCTTCACATCACCGCGAAGCAGGAATCCTTCGAAGGCTCTAATTATACCTCGGCGAGAATTTTAACAAAGGGGAAGTTTGAAACAACCTACGGGCGTTTTGAAGCAAGCATCCAGTTGCCGTTTGGCCAGGGTGTGTGGCCTGCATTTTGGCTGCTTGGCGATGATTCCGGAGGCGAAGTTATTTGGCCACAGATTGGAGAAATCGACATCATGGAGTACCGCGGACAGGAACCCACTATTATTCATGGAAGCGTGCATGGCCCGGGCTATTCAGCCGGCCAGGCGGTGACTCAACGCTATCGAAAATCAAGCGGCAGATTCGATAACGAGTTCCACGTATTTGCAATTGAATGGGAACCAAACCTGATAGATTTCTACGTAGATGACGTTAAATATTTTTCAGTAACTCCCGATGATGTAGACGGTGAATGGGTTTTCAATGACAATACATTCCATATTATTCTAAATGTAGCCGTCGGTGGCACGTTTGTAGGCCCGCCAAACCAAAACACACCTTTTCCCCAAACTATGCTGGTTGACTATGTACGAGTGTATCAACTTTGAAGTTAATCGCAAGATGAACCATAAGAAAAAAACAGAACTTGAGTCTTTTAAATAACAGAACATTGGGAATAGAAGAGAAAGAGATTAACGGAGAATCGTGGTTTAAAATAGCAGATCACGATCAAATACGGCCATTTTTCATAAATATAGTGAGCGATTCCAATCACTGGATGTTCATCTCAAGTAATGGGGGACTTACTGCCGGCCGCAAGAATAACAGTTATTCTCTGTTTCCATATTACACGGATGATAAAATCACCGAATCTGCGGACATTACCGGCAGCAAGACTATCCTTCAGGTTCATATTGATGATGAAATACGGGTATGGGAACCATTCTCTGAGAGATTTACCGGGCAATACCATACAACGCGAAATATTTTCAAGAGCTTCAATGGCAATAAGATCATGTTCGAAGAGATCAATCATGATTTTGGGCTAA
>SLGA01000323.1 GCA_007123985.1 Balneolaceae bacterium
ACCCGGCCAAAGTTGAGGCTATCGGCTGCAAAATTGTAGCTTGATGTAGCTGAAAGATTATCAATAATTCGAAGGTTGGTGCTTGTAACCTCGCCGGTAGAATCGCGCCTTACCCGCTTGGTCTCAAAGATGTTAGTTATCCCGAATGACATGGTTTGCTGCTCACCGGCTGATGGTCCGCCAAAAATCTCATCCTGGAAAATAGAGTATCGTTGCGTGTTTCCAAGAGTATCGGTTTGCACTTCCCGGAATACCCCCCACCTTTCCTCCGAAAAATCCGGACTGTAACTGAAACTTATGTTCGGCCTGACTGTATGCCTGAGTCCCTCAAAATTACCGATTCGCAATTGCGAAATACCATAAAAAGTTGTGGTGAAGTTCAGGGAAGTTGAAAAATCTCTGGTTGCTTCAAAACCTTGTACCCGCCTTGTAACAACTCTGTTTTGTTCCTCATCAAATTCACGCCGAATCGTAGTAGGATACCAAAACTCATTGAAGTTTAATCCTGCACTTACATTTAGAAACTGGCTGGGAATTAATTGTGAAGCACTCATCTGCACTCTCTGAACGAATCCATACTGTATATGGCGATCGTCCCCCGTTGCTTCTCTGTATTTTGATGGATCAAGCAGGGCTTCAAACCAATTTACTTCGGCAGAGTCTCTGTCGGTTGGAACGAAGTTATACTGCGACCTGAAATTATTCCGGTAATTCACTGAAATCCGTTCATACCAGCTCTCTTCCGTAGTTCCGGGACGATCTCGTTTGAATGGGGAGAATTGTCTGAGAGAAAAGTTCATCTCAGGGCCGGTTAGCCGGGTGGTATTGGTGTTGAATTGCTGATTCAGGTTCGAAGTAACACTGAAATTGTATGCACCCTCGGGATGGCTGTAACGGTATGATATTCTTGATGTACTGCTGGTTTCGGCACGGTCATCAATGTCGAACGAATTTCGCCGAAAATAATCAGCACTACGAAGATTAATATTAGCATTAATATTTGCAAACGGGGAGAGCTGCTGGTCGTGTGTAAGAGCAAGCCTTCTTGTTCGTGTTTCCGTAAAACCGGGGTCTGTGCGTTCAAGCCCGCGCTCAATGGAAAACCCAAGTACTGCATTACCGTTAAAACTGCCCGTTTTTCGATATTGAAATCTCGATTCGTTAAATACCGTACCGGACGTAAACACATCGAACGACGTTTGAGCCGTAAAGTATTCATTGAAATATTGAAACCAGCCCAGATTTTGAAGGCCAATTCCACGAGCAGATGTATTCTGAAACACATACGTTGGTTCCAAAAGGCCCGATCGGCGCCGGTCAATTCCGGCCGGCACATATCCGAAGGGAAAAATTAACGGATAGGGTATATCCAAAATATAGAGCTGGGCATTGGTGAAAAATATCTCCTCTTCATCCACTACTTTCATACGGCGTGCTTTAATGTAATAGTACATGTGGTCCGGCGGACAAGTAGAGTAAATTCCGTCTTCCACAAATACCTCCGTGCGCGATATATTTTTTACTTGTGTTCCAATCAGGTACCCATCATCTACTTGAATTTCGGCAACTTCAAATTTTCCCTTTTCGGTTTCGTAATTAAATAAAATCCGTGTACTTCTAAGATCGGTTCCGTTCTGTTTAAGCACGGGATAGGAGAGGGTGTCTTGAGGGGCTGTAGCTTGTGCCTGTACCTGGCTAAGGTTTAGATCGAGCTCAATAATTCCGGATGATAGCTCACCGCTTGTATGCCTCACATTGCCTGAGCCGTACAAAAAAGCTTTTCTCTCTCCCCTGAATCTGAATGTTAGGGAATCCCGGGCCTGAAAATTTACCGCATCATCGGCAGATTGCCTGTCTGCCCGCCTGCTTTGGGGTACCTGTTGTGTAGTACCGCCACCTGCGCTGATTGACGATGGGGTTGACTGTCCCTGTGGTTGGTTTTGAAGAAATTCTTCAAGATCTATTCCGTCAGGCAGCTCAGGGATAGTGTCGTTTTCTGCAGTACGAAGTGTGTCGGATGTGGCCTGAGCACGTAAATTGCCTGTAGTGATGAGAAACATGCATATAGGCAAAAAAAATAAGAGGGGGATTTTATGTTTTAGACAGTACACATGCATGTTTTAAGCAACACATCACAACTCTTCAAAGGCAAGGCTTGCCGCGCCAAGCAGAGCTGCATTATTGCCAAGTGTTTCATAAATAATATCAAATCCCTCAAGAAACGGAGGCATCAGAAGTTGTGATGCCGTCTCTTTAGCGGGATCAAGAATAAATTTGCCAGCTTTTGCTACACCTCCGCTTACTATAATTTTTTTGATGTCGAGTATGTGGATATAATTAACAATTGCATACCCAAGTTTTTGCCCGGTTTTTTTGAGGATGTCTATAGCGAGTTCGTTGCCTTCTTTTGCAGCATGGTAAAGGTCAACCGGTTCAAGCAGCTCAAAATCTTTACTGAATGTTTTAAACAGCGGATTGTCGGGATTCTGGCGAATTCGGTCTGCTGCATACCTGCTCAAAAAGCGCTGCCCGAGATACGCCTCAATGCCGCCACGCGTATTACTGTTTGAAAGCGGACCGTGATAATCAATAATCACATGGCCGAGCTCTGCAGCCATGCCGGTGGTGCCTCTGTAAATTTTGTTTTCAAAAATAATGCCACCGCCAACACCCGTTCCCAGGGTAATCATTATAAAACTGTCAATTTCAGACCCCGCCCCAAACCTTGCGGATCCCAGAGCAGCCAGGTTGCCATCATTTTCTATCACACAGTCCAGCCCGGTGCGTTTCTTCAACTCTTTAGACACGTTTTCTACCTTCCAGCCCGTGAGATTTGGAGGATTTTTTACGGTTTGTCTGTCAAGGCTAACCATTCCGGGCAGGCCCATTCCAATCCCAATCGGTTCAACATTGTTCATTTCAATGAGTTCATCAACAGCCATTGCAATTCTGTCGAAAACATGCTCTTTTCCCATTTCGGCATGAGTTGGCAAGGAAATTGTATCGATAAAGCCTTCTGTATTGTGAACAAGTGCCGCTTTAATGTTTGTGCCGCCTAAATCAATACCAACTGAAATCATATCCAATTATATTTTCCGTTGCGAACGTTAAAGAAAACCGTGTTTAGTTTGTTCGTTCTATTCGGTACACGGTTTCATTTGGCTTTTTCATCCCATAATCTTCACGCACAATTCGTTCGATTATTTCAGGATTTTTTTGAATATCTTCAATCATCTTTTCGAGCTCAGCGGTCTGCTGTTCATACTGTTTTGTACGTTCAATCAGCTCTTTTTTCTGATTTTCAAGTTTAATTTTTGTTAACAAACTATGAGTGTCGAAAAAGAGAAACCATACAGTAATAAAAGATATGAGCATCCCCACAATCCAGGATCTTTTCCATCGAAATGAGTTGAATTGATTTAGCTTCATGATACTGTGATGATTTTTTACGAAATTACTCTAAAAATAGCGTAGAACCAAAGTATTTTGCTCAAGTCGTATACTGAAATCAGCCATAATATTCTGGATGGATTGACTATTCAAACTGGGTTAAATTGATTTCCTCATTTGTATTCTATGAAAGTACAACATTTTTTACTTCCACTTATTTTTGCATTTTTTTTCGGGGCATGTTCTTCACCTGAAATTATCGTTGACGGGAACGATGATGAGCGGCGACAAACCGCGCAACTCCCCGATACAAGCACTATTGAATGGATTGAAGTTTATTTTAATATGCCGGCCGATCATTCTGTGGCTAAGGAAGGAAATCCGGTTAACGATAATGCCGATCTGCTTCAAACTTTGCTCAGCCTGATTGAATCAGCCAGGTACAGTATTGATCTGAATATCTATAACCTGGAACACCATCTTGTAGGGGAAGCACTTGTTGCTGCTAAAGAACGGGGGGTACGGGTTCGTGTTGTTACCGATCACTACAATCGTTTCAGAAACAGGGAGCACGGTGAAACCATGTGGGGGATGCTCCGGGATGCGGGCATCTATACAATTGATGATGCGGGGGATGTGTTTAACCCAGATGGTTCAATTACATCGAACAGGCTGCCTGGTGCCAGTTACGATATGCATAACAAGTTTGCCGTGATCGATATCCTCAGCGATAATCCTGATGATTACTATGTATGGACCGGCTCCATGAATCTTACCTACACCGGACCGATTAATTCAAATAATACCATTGTAATTAAAGACAGCGGCATAGCTGAAGCATATCACAGAGAATTTAACCAGATGTGGGGAAGTGAAGGTGATATTCCCAATCCGGAACGCGCACGGTATCACAAGGATAAGAGGTACATAGGTGAGAAAGTATTCTACGTTGATACCACAAAAGTGGAGCTCTATTTTGGCCCGATTAATCGGGATCGCTCTAAACCCTCCATTGCAAACAGATTGCACGAACTTGTTCGCGATGAGGCACAAACCGATGTAAACTTTCTCGCTTTTGCCATCACCCCGGATCTGCCCATGAGCCAAACCATGTGGCAGCGATCGTTTTCTGACGGAATTTTACTTCAGGGATTAATCGATCCGCGTTTTTATGCGCAATACAGAAATGCAGGCACAATCTGGGCCACACCCGAAGCTCAAATGGGTAATCGAAACATCAGGCAGGCAAACGAACTGCGAACCCTTCATCACAAAGTAATGCTGATAGATGTGACAAAGCCATTTGACAATGACAGGGGTATCGCAATTGCAGGATCTTACAACTTTTCCAGAAATGCAGAGGAGAATAACGATGAAAATCTGCTGATTTTCCACTGCCAGTATATAGCCAACCAGTATTTCCAGGATTTTATGGGTGCCATGAAGCGGGCAACCGGTGAATTTGAACCACCTGTACCTCCCATACGCCATGAGCAATGGTACCCTGTGATGCGCGTACACGATGGAAGCCGCTTTGATATTGAGGTGGCCTACAGATTTGGTTACCCGGTTCGTTTTCTGGGTGTTGAAGTTCCGAGAATTTTTGCCGGACAGGATTCATCTGAATATCATGCGGCCGAAGCAGCTGAGTTTTTGGCAAATCTGATAGAAGATAAAGAGGTGCGTATGTACGGTTATGACCTGTTTACTCCCGAATCGAGGTATGGCTCTTTCAGGGCATATGTTCAGGTTCGTGATGAAGATGGTGCCATTACTGACGTAAATAAGGCAATGATAGAAAATGGTTTTGGTCAGTGGACACGTTATTATCGCCAGCACCCAGACTCTGTGGTAGCATTTCAGGATTATAGTGAACTGGCAAAAGACCGGGGTATTGGGATGTGGCAGGAGCCGGAACGTGTGGGCGAACGCATTCCGAGAGTTTCACTCGGGCGCGATGGAGATGCAGTGGCTGTTGTATTTCCGATCAATATCAATACGGCAGATGCCACAACACTTCAGGCGTTAACAGGAATAGGGCCTGCAATTTCAGAACGAATTGTTGAATACAGGCGCGAAAATGGATTGTTCAGAAATATTGAAGATCTTATTAATGTGTCGGGAATTGGCACTGTAACAATGGAGAGGGTACGGCCTTACATTACCGTGGAATAAAAAAATAACCCCTACCGGGTATCAGCCGATAGAGGTTAATCAAGAGAGAGTCTTAATAAAAATGTTGTAAAGCGTGAATCGGGAGGGGCTCGAACCCTCGACCCGCGGCTTAAAAGGCCGCTGCTCTACCAGCTG
>SLGA01000316.1 GCA_007123985.1 Balneolaceae bacterium
AGGAAGCCGCACAAGAGGGCACCGGCTGTTGCCTGATTTCAAATAAAGCTCACTTCAAATCAGAAACAGAGATTAAAAAATTAAAAGACTCAGCAAAAAAGAGCGGGGTTGAACTGATTTTTGAATCGTCTGAAGTCACTCTTATTGATGATTTTAAAAAACCTGCCGAAGTAAAGACCGGCCTCCCGTGGTGTGTTAACGGGTCTAATTTTTACGATGAAGAAGTTTCCATCCCCCATCAACTGGCTGTTTCGCTCTCAATAGCTTCGGAATATCTGATTACTTCGGGGCAAAAATCGGCCAATTCTATTCTTTTCAGAGTTAAAACAGGATCGCTTTACTTTCCCGAAATAGCAAAACTGAGGTCTTTGAGAATTTTATGGTATAACCTGGTCAATTCCCTGCAAATACATGAAGTAGCTCATGCCAGAATACTTTCAGAAGTAGAACCAAGCGAAACCACAGAATCCCCATACAACAACCTCCTGATATCCGTAACAAAGGCAATGGCAGCCATACTGGGAGGAACTGACTTGCTGCTTATCCATCCGTTTGGCAGAGAAGCTTCTCACTCCGAACATATCACCCGAAATATTCATCACATCCTGAGGGAAGAAGCCTATTTCGGGAAAGTAGCGGATGCTGCAGCCGGTTCATACTACATCGAAACGCTTACGGATCAGATTGCTGCAGAGGCCTGGAAACGATTTGGTGAAATCGAAAAAAACGGCGGGTTTTTAAAATCTCTGAAAAACGGAATCATTCCGGAGGATCTGTCATGAATCGACCCGATTTCACAAAGATTCCACTCAGAAAAAAAATACCCAAACCAGTAGAATCTGATTCTGAACCCTGGCTTTCACCGGAAAAAATTGAGATAAAAAACAGTTACAGCCCCGAAGATTCAGAACAGCTGCATCATCTTGATTTCAGCGCGGGCATTCCGCCCTACTTACGTGGACCATATGCAACTATGTACACCACTCGGCCATGGACCATACGCCAATATGCGGGATTTTCAACCGCTGAGGATTCTAATGCATTTTATAAAAGAAATCTTGCTGCTGGGCAAAAAGGGCTCTCCGTTGCATTCGATTTGGCCACCCATCGCGGGTACGATTCAGACCATCCAAGGGTAGCGGGTGATGTTGGAAAGGCCGGAGTTGCCATCGATTCGATCCTGGATATGAAAATCCTGTTCGATCAGATTCCACTCGATAAGATGTCTGTATCGATGACCATGAATGGCGCGGTAATCCCGGTGATGGCGTTCTATATAGTAGCAGCTGAAGAGCAGGGAGTTGCAACGGAGAGCCTCAGCGGCACCATACAGAACGATATTCTGAAGGAGTTTATGGTACGTAATACCTACATCTATCCACCGGATGCATCCATGCGGATTATTGGTGATATATTTGAATACACTTCAAAAAATATGCCTCGATTCAACTCTATAAGTGTGAGCGGATACCACATGCACGAGGCCGGCGCCACCGCGGATATTGAACTGGCCTATACACTTGCCGATGGACTTGAATACATAAGACAAGGTTTAAAAGCCGGTCTGGATATCGATGATTTTGCACCTCGAATCTCTTTTTTCTGGGCCATTGGCATGAATCATTTTATGGAGATTGCCAAACTTCGTGCCGGACGACTACTATGGGCTAAACTTGTAAACAAATTTGATCCGAAAAATCCCAAATCACTCTCATTGAGAGCTCACTGCCAAACTTCTGGCTATAGCCTCACCGAGCAAGACCCCTTTAATAACATCACCAGAACCACAATAGAGGCCATGGCTGCCGTGCTTGGGCATACTCAATCCCTGCATACCAATGCACTTGATGAGGCCATTGCACTCCCATCTGATTTTTCCGCTAAAATTGCCCGGGACACCCAACTTATCATCCAAAAATATACCGGCATCACAAAAGCGATAGATCCATGGGCGGGTTCGCATTATGTGGAATATCTCACAGACCGCCTTGTGAAACGCGCCTGGGAACTGATTGATGAGGTGGAAGAGCTTGGAGGAATGGCAAAGGCAATTGAATCTGGTGTGCCAAAGATGAGAATTGAAGAAGCTGCCGCAAAAAAACAGGCTCGGATAGACAGCGGACGCGAAACCATTATTGGTGTAAATAAATACCGGTTGGAAAAAGAGGAGCCAATTGATATTCTTGAGATTGATAACGACAAAGTGCGTACTTCTCAGATTGAGCGGCTGAACCGGCTGAAAGCTGACCGGAACAGTGAAGAAGTAAAACAATCTTTGGAGGCGATTTCAAATTGTGCAAAAACCGGAAATGGCAACTTACTTTCGTTAGCCATTGATGCTGCCCGAAAAAGAGCAACACTCGGTGAAATATCTGCAGCTATGGAAACTGTTTTCGGGCGATATCAGGCAACCATTAAATCAATATCGGGTGTGTATTCTTCAGAACTGAAAAATAATGAGAGCTTTATAGAGGCCCGCAAACTTACAGATCGTTTTGAAGAACAAGAGGGGCGAAGGCCTCGCATTATGGTTGCAAAAATTGGCCAGGACGGCCACGACCGCGGCGCCAAAGTTATCTCAACCAGTTTTGCCGACCTGGGCTTTGATGTGGATGTTGGCCCACTGTTTCAAACTCCGGAAGAAGCTGCAAAACAAGCCGTGGAAAACGATGTACATATCCTCGGGATATCAAGCCTGGCAGCCGGCCATAAAAGCCTGGTTCCTTCAGTTTTAGAAGAACTGAAAAAGCAGGGACGTGATGATATTATGGTTATTGTGGGTGGGGTTATTCCAAATAAAGATTATGAGTTTCTCTACAAGAAGGGTGTTGCGGCGGTTTTTGGTCCCGGAACAGTTATTGCAGAAGCTGCTCAAAAAATCCTGAAAATTTTAATGCAGCAAGAGAAGTAGCCAATATGGCGCAAAACAATTATAAAAACCAACCTTATGATTCCGTCAACCCCTCTTATAAACAGAAAAGAGGGAAGCTGAAAGGCGCTGATGAATATGTTGAAGGCATTCGAAGCGGAAATCGCGCGATATTGTCGATGGCAATTACTGTAGTTGAGAGTTCCAGGGAATCACACCAAAAAATTGCTCGCGAAATTATCAGGCAGTGCCTTCCATTTTCCGGCAATTCTGTACGGATCGGCATAACCGGTGTGCCCGGCGTTGGTAAAAGTACATTTATCGAAGCCATCGGCAAAAAACTGATTGAAGACGAAAAAAAGCTCGCCGTTCTAACGGTTGATCCCAGCAGCACACTCACCAAAGGTAGTATACTGGGTGATAAAACCCGAATGCCACTCCTTTCAACAAATGAAAATGCGTTTATTCGTCCCTCTCCCACATCGGGTTCTCTTGGTGGTGTGGCTCGCAAAACAAGAGAGACCATTATTCTTTGCGAAGCCGCCGGTTATGATGCAATCTTCATTGAAACGGTAGGAGTGGGGCAATCGGAAACTACGGTTAAATCGATGGTTGACCTGTTTCTGCTACTGATGCTGGCCGGTGCAGGTGATGAACTTCAGGGTATTAAACGCGGTATTATGGAGATGGCGGATATTCTTGCTATAAATAAAGCAGATGGGGAAAACATTCAGCAGGCTAAGCAAGCAAAACTGGAATATGAAAACGGCCTCAGCCTGTTGCCACCCACGCCATCCGGCCGCAGAGCAACGGTACATATCTGTTCTGCGCTGAGAGATACCGGTATTTCAGAGATCAGAAAAGAGATGAACCAATATATTGAAGACACAAAAAAATCCGGTTATTTTGATGCAAACCGGGAAAATCAGGCTGCATATTGGCTTCATCAAACTGTGGAAGATCAACTAAAGCAGCAGTTTTACAATCACCCTGAAATAAAAAAAGTTTTAACCGTAAAAGAGGCTGAAGTAAAAAAAGGCACGGTCAGTCCGTTTGCAGCAGCACAAGAACTGCTTCGCCTGGCTCAAACAAACCCTAACCACTGAGGTGATATCCATTAACAAAGCAGCTAAAAAAACCACCGGTTATTACGACAAGCTTTCCGGAAAATACAACAAACAGTATCAAAGCTATCTCCGGCATACACATAAAAAATTGCTTGGCAGGCTGGAGCTTGGCCCAAAAGATGAAATACTGGATGTAAGTGCAGGCACCGGTTTACTTGCCGAAATGGTGATGCAAAAATCGGGGCCTTTCAAGCGTATGGTTCTGAACGATCCATCAGAAGGAATGCTCGCTGAGGCTAAATATCTGCTTCGTCATCACACAAAAGAGATCGAATTTACCGGACATTTTTCTGAGGATCTCCCATTTGAGGACGCTTCATTTACCCGGATTATCTGCCTCAACTCCTTCCACTATTATGTAAATCAGGAGGCGGTTATGTCCCATTTCAGCAGGCTGTTAAAACCTGGAGGTACTCTCTGGATTCAAGACTGGAACAGAGTGGGGCTGTTTAAAGCAGCAATTTTTCTTATTGATCTTCTTTCACCTGAGCATATACATGCTCGAACACTTGATGAAACCAAAGAACTTGCTGAAGCCCATGGTTTTATCGTAAAAAATGAAGATAGCTGGCGATTTCGCATCTGGAATTTCTTTTATCTGAAGTGCGAACGTAAACTTTAATCAATTACAATATACCGGTAAACGAGGATACAGCCACCACAATGGCGAGTACCCAAACATAGTAAGAAAACACCCTGAACTGTGCCCTGTACAGAAGATGAATAACCAACTTCAGTGCCAAAATACCGATAATGGCCGATACCATAAAACCGGTAGCCATCGCCGGCAACCCGATTGAGATGGTTCCACCATAGCCAAACACTTCGACAGCCTGTAATAATGTAGCCCCCAGGATTGTTGGAAATGCTATAAAAAAGCTGTATTCAGCAGCCCAGCGCCTGTTCAGTCCCGCAAAAAGTGCAAACGCAATGGTCATACCACTTCGGCTGAGACCGGGCAGCAGAGCGAGTGCCTGTGCAGCACCAATTACAAATGCGATCCAGATTCCTATCTCTTTAAGCCCAAACTTTCTTGGCGTCAGATAATCGGTCCACCAAAGAATAACACCTGTGATAATCAACGTGCCACTCATAAAGAGTGGTTGGGCAAATACCGATTCGAAGACAGATTTCATCGGAAAGCCGATAATCCCGGTAATGAAAACAGAAAAGAGGCCAAGAAATGTAAGTTTTCTGTAGAGTGCTCCTCTTGCTGTATGCTCTTTCGATAATAACTCCAGAAACCCGGAAATGGTATTGCTGAGATAGATTTTTAAACTTCTTCTGAACACATAAGCGATAGATATCAGTGTACCTACATGTACAATCAGGTCAAAAAGAATCATTTCGGCCGAATCGGGATCAGGCAGTTCTATACCCCGGCTGATTAGAAAATGCTGCATCAGCGCAAGGTGACTTGTTGAACTGACAGGAAAAAACATAAAAATTCCCTGAATAATACCTAATAAAATTGCTACCCAAACAGACATATATATGATTTATAATTACTTAAAATGAATAAAATTACAATCTGTCTCTCAGATGTGAATTGTGAAATTTTTGAACAGAAAAAATAAACAAACTTACGATGCTTATCTATTGCTGATCAAACAGTAAAGGGAGCACCATTTTTTTGTGTTTATCTGTTGACAATCTCCGATGAATCCCTTCTTTTAAGCCGAACCAATCACAGCAA
>SLGA01000237.1 GCA_007123985.1 Balneolaceae bacterium
ATTTCGATCATAGCTATGTGGAGCTGTAAAAGTTAATGGAGCTCGTAGCTCAGTTGGTTAGAGTGCCAGGTTGTGGCCCTGGAGGTCGGGGGTTCAAATCCCCTCGGGCTCCCATTTTCTTCTTTATTATTTCTTTGCCGCGTTCGTCTAGGGGTTTAGGACGCCGCCCTTTCACGGCGGTAACACGGGTTCAAATCCCGTACGCGGTACATCATTCAATCCCAGGTTTTTCCAAGACTTGGGATTTTTTTTGCCTTCCATCAGCAGTGATCTGTTTATCCCATTCTAGAATATTAGCGAACACTACTTCTATTGCGAAAGCAGTGCTTCCGCGGTTCAAATCCCGTACGCGGTACATCATTCAATCCCAGGTTTTTCCAAGACTTGGGATTTTTTCATGTTCTTCATATTTGATTTGTATCATACCTGTTCATCCACAATCTGGAATTTTTTAAGTATATCTAACTATGAAGGAGTTATTTCTAAACACAAAAACTGCCATTGTAACTGGATCAAGTCGCGGCATCGGTTTTGCCATCACAAGCGCCCTTCTTAAACTTGGTGTAACAGTTGCCGGCTGGAGCCGGAATAAACCTGAAGACTTCAACCATCCAAAGTATTTTCATTTTGATACAGATCTCTCTGTCCAGGAATCTGTTGATCGCAGTTTTGAACTGACTATGGAGAAACTGAATCACAGAGTTGACTATTTAATCAATAATGCCGGAATTGGTCACAGAGCGCTGATTGAAGAAACCAACCCTCAAACCTGGCGAAAACTGTTTGATGTAAATGTCCACGGTCTGTTTTACACATCCCGTCTGGCTGTTCCTGTAATGAAAAATCAAGAGTGCGGTCATATTATTAATATATCATCCGGAGCGGGTACAAACGGAATTGCTGGCATGAGTGCCTACTGCGGCACAAAATATGCAGTGAATGGAATCTCAGACTCTATGCATCTTGAACTTCGTGATTTTGGCATCAAAGTTACTTGCCTGTCTCCTGGCTCTGTAAATACAGGGTTTTCATCTTCAAAAAAAAATAAAATCCAACCGAATGATCTCGCACAATCTATAATTCACATCCTAAGATCTCCGGAGAATTTCCACTATACTGATGTTCAGGTACGTCCTCTACGTCCAAATTTATGATCAATCACCCTTTGAATCATCAGCAATAAAAATTATTTCTAAAAAAATAAATTTTAAATAATCATTTAACTAATTGGTATTCAATCTTTTTAATTATTTAGTTAAAATCCTTCTTTAAATAACATTTATCACACATATTGCACAGGTTCTAAAACCTGTTATATTACTTATAGAACAATTGATCATCTCAAGATGTCAGCTGTTTTAGGAGTTCTCAAAAGCAGTAAGATAGTTCGCGGGTGTGAGAACCCGTGTAGGCTGCTAAGCAGTCAAAATCTGAATGTGTAAGAGAAATGTCCGGGAGCCTTTTTCATTAGGAAAACGCTTGCAGCCCGGGTAGTGGGAACTACGGTTAACATTATCCTGTAAGATGTACAGAGCACCGACCCGTGTTGCTGGTTATCTGCTGAGAGTACCTGAAGAGAAAGGCTTTTTTTATTTTCTTCGGCCTAACACAAAACCTGCCTCAGATTTTTCTCGCAACTGCATAGATACCATTCCCTTTTCTGTTTTTTGTGTAAAGATCTGCTGTATTCATAACCAAGCAGAAGGGGATTACAAGCGGATAATACAGTAGTAGAGGAATTGCCGCAAGAAGCCCAATTCTTGTGAATGCAATCATTGGCCATTTAACTGAAAGTATCCATGCTCTTCTTCCCCATTTACCATATGTATAATGGGTATCTATAGGAAGTAAGTCGGCTTCCATAAGTTTCTTTTCAATATCTGCCTTTGAGTAACCGGTTCGTGCGTGTTCTCCAACAAATGTATCATCTTCAGCTGCATCTTCTTCTGAGTAATGGGAAGGTGAATGCATCAAAAAAATACCGTCACGTTTCAGACTTCTACTGATGTTTTCGATGGCGAGCCGGTCATCCTCAATGTGTTCGAGAACATCAATACAGATAGCGAATTCGAAAATTTCATTTTCACTAAATGTAAGCAGATCAGCTTCATTGAAAGTAATACGGCCTTTTATAATCTCATCTTTAAAATAATGTTTACTGTCTTCGAGGTACTCTTTTTTAATATCAACCGAATGAATCGTTACGTTTTGAAATGTTTCAAGAATAAACCGGTCATACTGGCCAAAACCGGATCCTGCATCAAGCAGCTTCCAATCTCCGAATTTTTCAAAATCTTCTCCTCTTTTTTTTAAAATCCTACGTATATGCCAGCTTCTCAGGAAGAATAGATCGAGTAAAAAATAAAAAAAGCGCCTGAGCCTGCGCGAGTTTTTTACAATCCGTGCAAATTTATCTTTTACAGGATCGTATGCAATTTTACTCATACCCTGCTTTCTCGGCTATTCCCGGTTTTTGATACTTCACCTGCCCACGATTAATCATTTCGCCTAAGAAGCCAATTGAAAAGAATTGAACACCCACCACAATTAGCAGAATACCTAAAAAAAGTAGCGGACGATTCCCCAATGGTTCACCCAGGAAAATTTTTATGTAAGCCAAATAACTACTTATTGCGCCACCAATAAGCAGAATCAACACCCCGATGGAACCAAAAAAGTGCATCGGCTGCTGCATGTAGCGGCTCACAAAAAGCAGTGTAACAAGATCAAGAAAACCATTCAAAAATCGTGAAATTCCAAACTTTGTCTTTCCATGTTTTCGTGGATGATGCTTTACTACTTTTTCATCAATTTTATCGAATCCCTGCCATTTAGCAAGAAGGGGTACATACCGATGCATTTCACCATAGAGATAAATACTTTCTATAACTTCTCTGCGATAAGCTTTAAGACCACAATTAAAATCGTGAAGTTTTATACCGGTTGTAAAACGGGTTACTGCGTTAAAAAATCGTGAGGGTACCGTTTTAGAAATCGGATCGTGCCGTTCTTTTTTCCAGCCACTTACGAGATCAGCTCCATCACGGAGCATTTCAATCAATTCGGGTATTTCGAATGGGTCGTCTTGAAGATCTGCATCAAGTGTAATAATGTATTTTCCTATAGCCTGATCAAAACCAGCCTGCAATGCATCACTTTTTCCATGATTTCTTCTAAACCGGATTCCTTTCACAAAATCGTTCTCCCCGCACAGTTCTTTTATGGTCCGCCATGATTCATCTTCGGATCCATCATCAACGAAAATAATTTCGAAACTTTTATCGGAAAGTGCTTCTATAATTTTATCGGTCAGTTCACGCAGTGAATGCTCCTCATTTAGTAATGGGATTACCAAACTTATATCAGCCTGAGACCGTATAGACACCTCGGGTTCTTCTGTTTTTTTTACTGCTAATGCTTGCAAGTTCAATTTATTTACGTGAACATACTTTTGTACATTTCTATACAAGAAAATAAAAGATTTCGAGACTATGAAGAAATTGTATTATTCAATAGGGGAAGTTAGTGAATTGACTGCCGTAGAACCGCATGTTTTACGGTATTGGGAAACCATTTTCAAAGAGTTGTCACCACGAAAAAATAAAGCCGGCAATCGTATTTACCGCGAACAAGACATCACATTTGCTCTCAAATTAAAAGAGCTGATTCAAGACAAAAAATACAGTACTGCAGGTGCTAAAAAGTTTCTTGAAAAGGAGCAGATTGATTCCGGATCACCCGGGGATGATGCAATGGATCTATCTTTCGAAACACAGAAAGATCTAAAAGAGATCCGTGCATTTTTGGTCAAACTTCAGGAAAAACTCTAAGGTTTAAACTTCCGCGGCTCTTTGGGAAAAGCCTGTAATGAGCATATACAATAGCTCGGCACAGATCAAAATGGCAACACTAACCAAATGCAATACCTGTAAAACACCCGGAATTCCAAACCACTCCATTCCCACACCAATAAATATCTGAAGGATAATCAGTATTGCGATTACCCAACCGAGATAAACCAGCCTTTCCGGGGCGTTCAGCTTGCGGTTATACAACACCAGCACGATCCCGAAAATTACCAGCAGCCAGGAAAAGCTTCTGTGCACATCATAGAGTAAGCCAACTGTATCAATCCACCCTTCCCGTGGTAACTCCATGACATTTTTTGCAACATCCACCGCTTCGCGTACCTGTGTACCGAGTATCAGCTGCATCATAGTGAGAAATAACACAGTACCTGATATCCATAAAAATGTTTTTCGGGATTTCGCAGATAATGTAACCTCAAGACGCTCACTCATTGCCCGGAATGTGGCATAAAGCAGCACAGCAAGAATAATCATTGCCACAACCATGTGGATGGTTATGATTCCCGCACTTAACCCGGAGCGTACAACCTGCCCCCCCAGCCATCCCTGAAAAAGCACCAGTACAAAAGCAAACCCGGATGAAATTGTGATCACTTTATCTGTTTTTCTGTACTTAAATGAGAAGATAAAAGTGAGTGTGATCAAGAAACCAATTAAAACGCCAACCAAACGATTCACATACTCCAGCCAGGTGTGCAGCGGATTGAATAGTGAAGCATCATACTGTGGCGGCAGATCGGCGACATTCGTTGGCGGTATCCACATGCCAAAACATTGCGGCCAATCAGGGCATCCCAAACCTGCTCCGGACGCTCGAACCAACCCACCAATTAAAATCAAAACAATGGTTGCAATAACTGTGGTAATCGCCGTTTTTTGATAGATATTTAATTTCATTCAGACTTAATAAATGATGCAGATATTTGTTTGTAATAAATCAGATTGCAAACTACCCTTCATATTTGAATTTGATATTAAGGTAACATATCAATCCCAAATTGGTTAATTTAGTGCGATTTTAATTTTGGCTATTCGATGAATAAAACTGTTACCGGGAAAATATCATGGAAAGACATCTTCGGTGTTGTAAGTGATTATTACGAACTTACAAAACCGGGGATAACGTTCACCGTTTTAGCAAGTATGCTCATTGGCTTTCTGATGGGATCAGCGGGTGGTGTGAATGTTGTATTGATGATTCACGCCATTTTTGGAACCTATCTGATTGCAGCCGGTACTGCTGCCCATAATATGTTTTTGGAGAGAAATCTGGATGGTTTGATGAGACGAACCAGCAGAAGGCCGCTTCCGGCATACCGAATCAACCCCCGCCAAAGTTCAATTTTTTCACTTTCGCTCATTTTTCTGGGGTTAATCTATCTACTCGTTATGGTTAATCCGGTAGCAGGTTTTGTATCGTTGGCAACAACTGTAATTTACCTTTTTGCCTATACACCACTTAAGCGTATATCAGCTCTGAATGTGTTTGTAGGTGCCATTCCGGGTGCACTGCCGGTTGTTGGCGGATGGGCTGCAGCTACCGGTACCGTTTTTGAGCATGGAATGTGGATACTCTTTGGTGTGATCTACTGCTGGCAAATACCCCATGTCATATCAATTGCCTGGGTTTGCAGAGACGATTATGAGCACGCCGGTTTCAAAATGTTACCTAAAAACGATCCCCACGGCATTAAGGCAACACTTTGGGTAATTCTACCTCTGCTTATTTTATTCCCAACCGTTTATAAGCTCTATGTAATGGATCTTGTGAGCTGGCTCTACCTGGCCGGTTCTGTGATAACCACAATCGGTTTCACC
>SLGA01000336.1 GCA_007123985.1 Balneolaceae bacterium
GCCATGAGCCCGGCCTCTTCGGTTTGCGGCCTCTATTTCGCACATCCGGAGGCGCAATATTTCAACCTTGGCAACATCACACGCGATCAGGTGGAGGATTATGCCGCAAGAAAAGGCATGAGTATTGAAGAAGTGGAAAGGTGGCTGGGACCTAATCTTTCGTATGATGCAGGGTAGAAGTTAACCTAAGTTATGTTTTGAGCAGCGCAGCCATTTTTTTGGTGATAAAATCTGTGGCGAATTTTGGTGCAATTCTGTACATCTTATCGAGCATTTTTGCATCAGAGCCTACAAGTACCCTGAAGGAATTTTTTTCAATTCCTGAGAGAATTTCAGCTGCTGCTTTATCCGGTGGCATCGGTTTGAATTTCGACTCTGTATCACTCGGCTGCACCTCAAGACCGGAATTTGCGCTGATATCTGTTGCAATAGCACCGGGGAAAACCACTGTCACATGAACATTTGAGTCCTTGAGTTCTGCATACAATCCTTCGGTGAACAATTTTAGGGCTGCTTTTGATGCCCCGTAAACGGTTTGGCCGGGTACCGGAAGAAAACCTCCCAAACTGCTGATGTTGATGATATGTGCTTCAGGCCGGTTCAAAAGAAATGGCAGAAATGCTTTTGTCAAAAAAAGGGATCCATAAAAATTGACATTAAATACTTTTTCGACATCATCAAGAGATAGATCATTTACCGGTACAAATTTTTGAATGATTCCGGCATTATTAATCAATCCATCCACACTTCCGAAATGGCTGATAATTTTCTCGGGGAGTTCTTTTGCTCCAATTTTGTCGGTTATATTCATCTCAACGGGCAGAAACGAACTTTTACGATTACCTGCCAGCTCAGCGGTTTTTAGGAGGTTTTTTTTGTCGAGATCGATTCCGGCTACACGGGCATTTTTATTTATGAGTTGCAAAGTCAGTTCGCGTCCTATGCCATTTCCGGCTCCTGTGACTACAAAAACTTTATTTGAAATCTTCATAACTGTACCTCTCTTTATATTGCTCTGTATTGAAAAATGGCAACTCTATCAGGAAACTTCAATGGGGACAATCCTGATTTAGAATGAGAAGTAGTCTAATAATGAAACACCGCAGGGAGCAATCCTGCGGTGTTTACATATCAAAATCAGGGTATGCTGATGTGCTGGCCAAAGAATATGGCATTTAGAAAAAGCTTGTTGGTTCCGTACCAGTAGCCCCAGAAATTTG
The DNA here is from genome assembly GCA_007123985.1 of Balneolaceae bacterium. Lineage (GTDB taxonomy): Bacteria > Bacteroidota > Rhodothermia > Balneolales > Balneolaceae > Rhodohalobacter. The sequence goes on from SLGA01000336.1 coordinate 1,221, forward strand.
GATTATCGGCAAAGAGAACGGTACGCCCGCTGCCAAGACGATCTACTACAATGGATGCAGTATTACTGATTCCGGAGAGATTATCGGATGAGACATACCCGCTGATATGCGGATCTGTACTGAATTGCGCAACCGTGCTGAATTGATTTGATGAAACCGGAAGAATACTTGTATGATCTCTGTAAATCGCCAGAGTACGGTTATGATATCCAAATCCAATTGGATGAGTAATATCCAGGTCGGTTTCAAAAATCGCGCCCCCGATCCGTTGTGCACCCTGAAGATTTTGTGCATCAGAAAAATCAATTCGTTGAGTTTCGTTGTCTGAGCCGGGTGTGTTGATTCTTTCGGTGAGGTTTGAGTCTGTTACAAGGCCGTTTGCTATGGCCCATTGAACCGCACTTTTTATGGCAATAAGGGTTCCACCGTTTCTCACCCAACGCTGAATGTTTTCGAGCTGTTCTTCAGTAACCCAGTTGTAATTCCCTGACACCAGAACAAGAGTATTGTAGTCATTCAGGTCGGCCCGGTTAAAATGGAGCCAGTCAATTTTTGTAATCGGCAGGCGTACTTTGGTATCCAGCAAATGCCAAACCTGGCCCGCTTCGTTTGCATTGAAGCCATGGCCGATCGGCATAAGAACGCGCGGTGGCTTTAGCGTGCGAAAATTTCGGCTGCCAAGGTCGGAACCCTCAAGACTGAGACCGGTCGAAACGGACTGAAATCTAACCCCGCTCAATGCTTCCGCTTCTCTAACCAACTCGTGGAGTTGCGATGAGGAGATATCCTGTATGCTAACCGGTATGGAGATACTGCCGCGGGAATAACTCTTTGCACCATCCGATGTGTTTGCCGTAAATGGCACAAATGCTGTATTGGTAATCACACCGTTTTTCTGAAGATGATAGAGAGCTTTGGGGGCGTAATAGTCGCTCCAGTCGAGCAGGTAGGAATAGCTGCTCTCTTCAACATGGTCGGTGATTTCACGGGATTTATATTCAGTAACCTGGTCACCCAATGGCAGCCTTCTGTCTGTGATTTCCGCATGTGGTAAGCCAAACCCTAATGCCAGCGACCACGCCGTGGTTCCGTAAAATGTACTATCGGCAAACTCTTCCACTTTCTCAAAAACTGATTTTACCATCCTGTACTGTGGCTGACCGGCCGGCACGATATAGGAGCTTCCCTGCTGAAATGTTTTTCCGCCAAAATTTCCTGTTTCGGAGAGTTCATACACTTCCAACCTGTGCCTCAAAAGAAGATTAAGCAGAGCATCGGTACGTGATTGATCATAAGAATCACCGAAAACATATGCTTTTACAGGGTCAACATTGGCTTCCTCCAGCGCAGATGTGAAAAAGTTTCGCTGATGATTCAGGAACATTTCTTTGTTCTCAATTGCACCGCGTATGGTTGCAAGGCTGGTTCTTAGCTGGTTTCGGATGGCAAATGGGAATGTGAGCACACCGGTATCACTATCCTGAATGTGGCCTCTTGCACTGGCCTGTTCAAATACCAGGCCCAGGCCTCCCTGGAAATTGGGATAGGTGGAACCGTAACCGGGATAGGTGTTGTCAAAAACCTCTTTTGTGAAGTAGAGAGAGCCGATTTCATCCAGTGTTTCCGCGTAATACCCGGCAAGAGTTTCGGTAAGATCGGTATAGACTTCACGCGGAAGCAGTGGGTTCTCTGAGCCGATCGGTTTGGTTGGCTCAAAGAAATAGGTACTGTTGGTACCCATCTCATGAAAATCGGTAGTGATATTGGGATACCATTTATGATGAAAATCGATTCTGGCTTTGCTTTCAGGATGAACTAGTGGCAGCCAGTCGCGATTCAGGTCGAACCAGTAGTGATTGGTGCGCCCGTTCGGCCATCCTTCATTATGCTCCCGGTCAAGCGGATCAGATACCAGTGGATCCCCCTTATGCATATTCGCCCAGTGGGTGTGGCGGTCTCTGCCATCAGGATTGAGCACCGGGTCAATGAAAAAGACCCCTTCCTCCAGGTACTCCTCTACATCAGCACTTAGGGAGGCAGTCAGATAATAAGCAGTGAGAAGAGCGGTTTCACTGGAAGAAGTTTCGTTGCCGTGAACACCATAACCGAGATAAACAATTACCGGCTGGTTATCATAATCACCTGCGGGCTGTTGCGGGTCAGTCACTTTTATATGCTGATCGCGTATGCTTTCAAGATTGGTGTGATTATGCGGCGAGGTTACTGTCAGTATAACCAATGGGCGATGGCCATAGGTCTGTCCTATTACCTGGAATTCAACCCGGTCTGAAAGGCGCGCCAGCTCCTCGAAGTAGGAAACAATACGGTCGGTTCGCGTGTGATGTGAGCCGATATCGTAGCCCAAAAATTCCCAGGGTGACGGAATATCGGGGTTGAACTCTCCATGGTCAGGGAAGTAGTAACTTTGCTGTGCTTCTGCCTGGCCAAAGAAGCTCAGAGCAGCAACCAATATGAACGTGAGTACAATGATATTTTTTTTCAAAACGATGTGATTTGTTTGATATTTTAAGTTTAATAGATTCATGAGTTAATATCCGGGATTTTGAACCAGGTCCGGATCAGCATTCAAGTCACTCTCCGGGATGGGAAGAAGCCATCGGTTGGTGTCATTTAATCCCAGAATATCACCTGCCCGGCCTGTTCTTACTAAATCGAACCATCGATGGCCTTCAAGCGCAAACTCTAATCTGCGTTCCTGCTCAATAGCCAGTAGCAATTCTTGGCGGTTTGATGCATTGGTATTTCCAAGCCCCGCACGATTTCGAACAGCGTCCAGATCTTCGATTGCCCCTTCCAGGTTATTTTGATGTGCCCTTGCTTCGGCACGAATAAGGTATAATTCTGCAACGCGTAAAATATAAGCAGGATCATCACCGGTACCACTCCGGAAATATAATGCACCATAAGTAACACCGTTGGCATTTTCAATAAGTGCTTTTCTATTTCCTCCAGTGTTCGGATCCCTCAACAGATTAACGAGAATTTCCGTGGGCTTCCACTCCAGGCGACCACCAAGAGATGATGGTAAAAAGTAGCCGTTGTGGTTGTTTCGGTTTGCATTATCATAAGCAAGTTCAAGTACCGATTCAGTGGAGTTTTTGTTCTGAATAAACTCCGAAAAGGGTTGCACAAGTTCGTAAGCAGGATTGTCTATTACACGGGTTGCATAGTCTTCTGCTTCTGCCCACTCTCCAAGATAAAGGTGCAGACGTGCACGTAATGCTTCAGCAGAATGGCGTGTGGCTCGGTTTCGGTTCACTTCTGTGGGAAGAAGTCTTTGGGCTTCTTCAAGATCAGATAGCACCCTGGCGTAGGTTTCTTCCAAGGTGCTACGGCCAATACCTGTTCCATCATCAGGAGATCGTGTAAAATCTAACACCAGGGGAACGCCGCCCCAGGCACGGGCCAGATCGAAATAGGCAAGGGCCCGAATGAAATACGCTTCACCCTGTATACGATCTTTTTCCTGTTGCAAAAATACAGGATCATCCACCGATTGTACCTTGGCGATTATATGATTTGCACTGTTGATCGTAGAATATATGGCACTCCATGTACTGTTTACTGTTGAATTATCAGCAGTAAGGCTATTGGCATCAATCTGTTGGTAAAAATTAAAGGAACCACTCCATTCCACATTATCAGCGGAGAGATAGCCAAATGCAACATAGTCGCGGCCATAATAGCTGTTGTTTTGAAGCCTGCTGTAAGCTCCTGTAAGTGCAGCTTCGGCGCTCGCCCGGTTAACAAATGCCTGCTCGTCTGTAATGTTTAATTCAGGATCGTAATCCAATACATTGCACGACCAAAGAAAAGTTAGCGACAAAATTAGCAGTATGGTAAAAATGTTTGTTTTTTCCATGATATTGAAATTTATAATGTTAGAAACTTAAGTTTAAGCCAAACTGCACGGTACGCGGATTGGGTACCACTGCCTGGTCTATTCCCCGCACATTTGAGATTGAATCTGCCGAGTTAACCTCCGGATCAAGACCGGAGTAGCGTGTAAAAGTCAAAAGATTGGTGCCCTGAAAATAAACCCTGAGACTTTGAAGACCGATTCGTTGTACTGCATTTACCGGCAAAGTGTATCCTAATGAAAGAGATCTCAGGCGCAGAAATGAAGCGTCTTCGAGGTTACGGTCACTCGGCAAAGTGTAATTATTTCCATGAGTTGTCATTCTCGGGATATCTGTGATATCACCGGGTTGTTGCCATCGGTCGAGCTGGCGCGGTAAAAAAGTAATGCTTCCGCTGAAGATACCGCCATGTTCCATAAAAAAGCGGTTTAGATTATAGACTTTGTTTCCGTATTCAAAGTTCAGCAGGATACCCAGGTCAAAACCGAGAAAATTAAAACGGTTATTCAGGCCTCCGAAAAAATCGGGCAGGGCATTTCCCACAATCTGGCGGTCGGCCAC
>SLGA01000334.1 GCA_007123985.1 Balneolaceae bacterium
CAGGAATAATCTGTTTTAAAAAGTGGCAGAGATTATCGCGTAATATTTTGTCGGTGATTGAACTGTATTCATCAAGTTTCTCCTTAAATGTTTGGATGGAGTATGCCTCTTCAGATCCGGGCAAGCCTGCAATGATGGTTTTTGTCAGTTTCTCTTTTTCCTCTTCCGAAAACAGTTCAAAACGGGTTCCAGCTTTTTGCCGGACATCAATTGTGTAATCCAGCTCTGCATTTATCCGATTCAAAATAAAGAGGTCGAATACTGCAAGTGAAATTTCGTCAAACCGCAGGGCTGTAGAGCCGTCGGGCATTGGATATTCCAGGTTGGTACGAGTCCAGTCTAAGACGGGCATAAAATTGTAGCAAACAATGTCAATACCACAGGATCCCAGATTCCGAATCGATTCAATGTAGTGTTGAATATACTTTTCAGAACCATTTAATTTCTGTTTGATCTCTTCATGAACCGGAATACTTTCCACAACCGACCATCGCAAGCCGGCCTCTTCGATGATCTGTTTTCTTGCCATGATTTCGTCTACAGACCATATTTCACCATTGGGAATATGATGCAATGCCGTAACTATACCTGTTGCACCGGTCTGCTTTATTTCGCTTAGAGTTACGGGATCACCCGGGCCGAACCATCGCCAGGTTTGTTCAAGCTGCATCTGTTAATTCTCCATTGCCAATTCTCTGGCTTTTGTTGTGATGAAATATTTGGTAATCATGTTTGGTACTTCCCACCCCGGTAATTCACCCTCTTGCAGATACCCGAAGTAGGCTTCAGCTACCTTGCCGAAATGAGCTTCATGCCCAAGGTAGAATTGTTCCGGTATCTGCAGCTGCCATCCGGTTTCTGTTTCTATGAGGCTGATACCTGGAAATTCATCCTGTAATTCTTCAATTGCATCAAAAATCGCAGTTTCAATTTCAGAAAGGCCGGTATTTTCGGCAGGTTCAATAAAGAGGGTGCTTTGAAAGTTTTGGTCCGCTCCCTGCCGTATCACAAGGTTCGCTTTGGTTCCTCGCATTAATGAAAAATGTGTGTCGTTACCTCCGGGAGGTGCTTCATACGCCCATTCCACAGAAACACGTGCATGGTGACCGCGTATGGTGAAAGCTATTTCACCGTTACTGTAATAGGGCAGTTCATCGTTCTGGAGCTGATTCTGCAAATACTCCGGAAATTCGGAATGTCCGGTTATGTTTTCAAATTGCTGTTTTGTTAATGTTGTAGGCCACCTGCGTGCATCCACCATTTCAATGTCTTCTTCATGATAGATCGGTTCATCAGGAAATGCGCCCCAAAGTGAAAGATCAACAAGGTGCGTGGTCACATCAACAATTCCATCACCCTGCTGGGTTACATCAAAATACCATGGCGGTCTTCGAAGAGGTGCACCGGAGACAATTTTATACAGATGGTGAACGCTCTCTTTTACAATTGCAGGATTTTCGGAATCACCTGTAACAAGATTGCCAAATACGTTCTGGTTTTGAGAGAGAATTCGCTGAATGCGGGATGTAACTTCGTAGCGTTCAGTCATAATATCATATAAAAGAACACCCCGATTTTGTGCAATCCGAAATGCTTCGGACAGTTTTAGCCAGCCGCCATTATCTATAGCCATCGGTTTATCAGAAAGTACGTGAATACCTTCGTTAATTGATTGCAGAATGTAATCGGTTTTCATGCGATTGTTGCCGGCCGCCACCATTACATTTCCGGGTTGCTCCCGGAGCATTGTGTCAAAATAATCTTCGCCCGTGTAGGTGATGAGATTCCAGTTTGTGGGGAAATCAACACGCGTGTTGAAGGCTTTAATTCTTTCTTTATGAAGCTCAAGATCTGCTCCTTGGGGTGCAAAAATGTAAACATCCGGATTGACCTGGCTTAGCATATTTTTCTGAACCAAAGCTGCATGGAAATGGCCCGGGTTCAGTGTCATCAGTGTGATTTCGTAAGATGAACCGGGATCGCTTTGTTGATTTTCTTGATCTGTTTCACAGGCTGAAGTCATCATTGTTAAAGTTATTCCTATGGAGAGAGTTAATACTGCCGAAAGATGTTTGGGTTTTACCATTCTGAATTGTAATAATAGTGTCAAATATCTATGTTCTGAAAGCATATTAAACGCTTCACAACAGGTTTCCAAATTATAACAGACTAAAAAATTGGCATTATGGACAGACGAACTTTTATAAAAAGCTCAGCTTTAACATCAGCGGCTATTGGGTTAAGCGGACCATTAACGTTTGCACGCGGTATTGGTTCACCAAACGAGAAAGTCGTAGTTGCGGTAATGGGAGGTCGCGGGCGTGCCGGTTACCTGGCTGAGGTATTTGCAGCTGTTGAGGGAACAGAAGTAAAGTCTATTTTTGATGTGGACAATCGTCCGCTCGAAGATCTGGCCGTAAAAGTTGCTGAAATACAGGGGAGAAAGCCCGAAACGGGTATCGATTTCAGAAAGGCACTTGAAGATCCAGATGTAGATGCCCTGGTGATAGGTGCGCCTGATCACTGGCATACACCTGCCGCAATTATGGCCATGAAAGCCGGAAAGCATGTGTACATCGAAAAGCCGGGAAGCCACAATCCTGCCGAAGCCGAGTTGCTTGTAAGAGCACAGCAGCGATACGGAAAGGTGGTTCAAATGGGTAACCAGCAGCGATCGGCGCCCGAATCAATTGAGGCAATACAGGAAATCAGAGACGGGTTAATTGGCGATGTTTATTATGCAAAATGCTTCTATGCCAATGCCCGCGGCCCCATCGGAAGAGGGCAAATAGCTGAAGTGCCGGAATGGCTCGATTATGAACTTTGGCAGGGGCCGGCACCAAGAACTCCCTATCGCGATAATGTAATTCACTACAACTGGCATTGGTTCTGGAAATGGGGTACCGGTGAACTTCTGAACAATGGAACGCATGAGTATGATATCTGCCGGTGGGCACTGGGAGTGGATCTGCCAAATAAAATCGCTTCAAACGGAGGCCGTTTCCACTACGATGACGATTGGGAGTTTTATGATGTACAAAATGTGAATTTCGACTTTCCCGAGGGAAAAAGTATCAACTGGGAGGGGAGAAGCAGCAACGGTTTCAGGTTCTGGGATGGTAAAGGCCGCGGCTCGCTGATTCACGGAACCAACGGTACCATGTTTATCGATCGGGATGGTTATATCGCTTACAATCTTGATAATGAAGAGATCAAACGAAGAGTACGCGACAGTGAATCAGATGGTCTCGACACCGTTGGCGGCGGTGACCTAACCGATGACCATATTGTAAACTTTGCAGCGGCCATTCGCCAGGGTGAAAAACTTACCTCCCCGATTGATCAGGGACAAAAAAGTGTGATCGCTCTGCACATTGGAAATATTGCTCAATATGTTGGGCGATCGCTGAACATTAACCCTCAAACAGGGCGCATAATTGGGGATTCGGAAGCGATGAGTATGTGGCGGCGTGATTACGAACCGGGATGGGAACCACGAATATAATCTACCCGTTTGATGGAAAAACAGCATTCCTTTTGGGAGCGTGAAGAGTGGCTCAAACCACCCGATTTAGTGGTTATCGGTGGTGGGATTGTGGGTGCGTCCACAGCACTTTTTTATAAAGAAATCTACCCCGATCATGATGTGATTATTGTGGACAAGGGGATTACTCCTGAAGGTGCAAGTACACGAAATGCAGGGTTTTCTTGTATCGGTTCAATTTCTGAGCATCTGGCTGATCTGAAAATTTCCGGTGAAGAGACCGTATTTAAACGTATAGGGAGGCGTTGGAACGGCCTTCAGTTGCTTCGAAAAACCATTGGTGATGATGTGATGGACTATCAGAATACCGGTGGTTACGAAATTTTCAAAGAGGAGAAAACCTATAAACGTTGTGCTGAAAAAATCCCTTGGTTCAATCAAAAACTAAAAGATAAGTTTGGGCTTAAGGATGTCTATTCCATGGATGTATATGAAGGATATCCGGCTATATTTAACCGGGTTGAGGGCGCAATTAACAGTGGTAAACTGATGCGCACTTTGCATGTTCGGCTCGCGAAAGCAGGCATCCGCATTTGGTGGAACAGTAAAGTTTTGCGTGTGGAAACCGGGGCGGTGCACTTTGAAAACGGTTTTCAAATCAATCCGAAAAAAACGGTAATTGCTGTGAATGGTTTTTTGCAGCGTTTGGAAAATCTGCCGGTACATCCCGCGCGAGGTTTTGTGTTCGTAACAAAACCCATCTCCGATCTGAAATGGATAGGTACATTCCATTATGATGAAGGGTATGTCTATTTCAGAAATGTGAATGACAGGTTACTTCTGGGTGGAGGCAGAAACGTTGCAAAAGAGGAGGAGGCGACGGATCTTTTCGGTGCCAATCAAAAAATCAGGGATTATCTGATTGGCTTTGCAGACAAGACTTTAAAACTTCCCGAAAAGTGGGAAATTGATATTGAGTGGAGCGGTATTATGGGGATGACCGAAAACAAAGAACCAATCCATCAAAAAGTAAAACCCGGCGTTTGGGTTGCTGCCGGGCTCAGTGGTATGGGTATTGCCATCGGTATGCAGGTGGCAAAGGAGTTGGTTTTAAAGATGGAAGAGTGAGATGTGAAGTAGTTTTCAATCACATCTCATATCTTAATACAGATCAATTATTATTGATCTTCTCATCCAATTCGCGCAGGAGTTCTCCGTAGCGGGTCCAGTTACCCTCTTCAAGTGCGGTAATCATATCGCGCCAGGTAGATCGGATCTCGCTGAGTTGCTGCGCCGTAAGATCGGGTGCTGCTCCTTCTGCGATGCCAAGAGGCGGGGTACCATCCGTAATAGCGGGTAATGCAGCAGTTGGCAGGATAAAATCAGCCTCCTGCCCGAATAGTTCATAGATAGCCTGTTCAATCGTTGGCTGCATCGCAATGTTATCACCAATTGCTACAATAACCCGTTGCAGTTGTGGGATCTCTACATTATCGGCCAAAAGGAATACCGGTTCAACATAGAGAAATGAGTTCTCAATGGGAATTACCATAAGGTTACCGCGAATTACCCGCGAACCCCGCTGATCCCAAAGGGCAATTTGCCGGGAAATTTCAGGGTCCTGATCAATCCGTGCTTCTATCTGTGCCGGCCCGTATATGAGACGCTCTTTCGGTAGTTTGTACACTATCAGATCGCCGTAACTGCCGGGATCAGATTTTGCCGCCATCCAGGAGATCATATTGTCACGGTTTTCAGGTGTGAGAGGACTGATGAGCATAAACTCAAGATTCTCCTGTCCGGGTAATCGTGCCAATACATAATATGGTTCCATCAAAATGCTGCGGCCGCCATAGCTTTCATTAGGGCGGGTCCACAAATCTTCCTGGTTATAGAAAACCTGCGGGCGGGTCATATGATAGCGGGCAAACGTTTCAATTTGAACTTCAAACAGATCTTGTGGATAACGGAAATGGTTATCGAGACCGGCAGGAAGTTCGTCTAAAGATTTGAACAGTTCAGGAAAAATATTTCGGTAAACTCTCAGTACGGGATCCTCATCATCCACCACAAAATAATCAACTGTGCCTTCATAGGCGTCAACAACTACTTTGACAGAGTTTCGAATGTAGTTGAACCGGTTGCGGTAACGTTGTGAATAAGGGAAGGTGGAAGAGGTTGTGTAAGCATCCTGGATCCAAAGCAGCCTGCCTTCGTGCAGTACAAGGTAGGGGTCGTTATCCAGCTGGAGGAATGGAGTTATTTTGTTGATTCGCTCCTGCACACTTCGCCAGATTTGCAGACGGCTTTCATTATGGATGTAATCAGACAGCAGAATGTTAATGTCTCCCAGTTCCCATGCAAAAAGAAGTTTTCTAAACATGTTCGATATTTGAATACCACCGTCACCATCGTAATGGATGTACACATTGGCATCGCCATCAGGGTAGTGAAGCTCTTCAACACCGGAGTTTACAATGTAATAACCTGAACTGTTTTCGCCGTAGTAGATAGCCGGTTTTTCAACAGGAAGATCGGGGCTATCTGAGATGGGTGGCAGGTTACGAATAATCAGGCGCGGTTCACCCTGCCTGTTGGTTTCTGTTACCGGATTCATCACGAGACCGTAACCATGTGTGTACTGTAAATGCCTGTTTACCCAGGTATCTGATTGGCTGGGGAGTGTTCGGGCTATTTCACGTGCGGCGAGCATCATTTGGGTTACTTCGCCATCAACCATGTAACGGTCGTTATCTATAGAGTAAAATTCGTAGTACGATCGAATCTCCTGTAGCTGTTTGTACGTTCCAAGGAGCAATCTTGGATCCCATAAGCGGATGTTATCAATGGCATCCTGATTGTTACGAATGTCTGCAATGTTAAGGGTATCATCTGCCATGTATTCCACCTCGGTTACGTTGTGAAGATCATAAGCAAGGCGTGTCATGTTGATATTGTGCTCAAGATAGGGTGTTTCCAGCTGGAGTTCGTTCGGTTCTACACTAAACTGTTGTACAACAGATGGAAGCAATCCCCTGCCAATCACAAGTACAACCACTAATAACCCTCCCAGTATTGGAATAAAGCGATTCAGGTTCACCCAGCGGTTCACCAAAAATATCACTGAAAGCAGCAGGGAGAGAATAAAAAGGGTCCAGATGGCCGGCAGCTGGATGGTTACATCGGTGTAACCGGCGCCAAATACAATACCGTCGGATTTAAAGAGCAGTTCATATCGATCCAGATAAAAGCCCCATGCCAACAGTACAAGCCAGATAGCGATGTTGAGATTTAGGTGGTTCATCACCCTTTTAGGGGCATCAAAATTTGTAAGTGATTGCACCCTCAAAAGGCCTGTAAAAATGTATGATAGTGCAAGAATAGCAACGGTTAAAAATGCGATGGAGATGAGTGAACTCTGAACTACTCCCCAGAATGGAAACTGAAACAGGTAAAAACCGATGTCTCTTCCGAAAAGTGGGTCCACTTCGCCGAACTCAACATTGCTGATAAACCGGAGCGATTCATCCCAGCGAATAAAGAAACTGAGAGCAAAAAGCAGTGCCATTACAAGGGCACCGAGCGTAAAAAACTGCTTGATTCTCTTGGTGGCAAAATCGCTGTTGAAATCGAATTCCACACCTTGCAGTGGAGTACCGTGCAGGCTTATATTTTTGAGCTGGGAGGCCAGGTGTCTGAAATTGAGCGTGAAGTAGATCGCTGAGATTACAAAAGCCCCGGCGATAAGGAGTAGCTGAGTACTTCGAAGAACCCAGAATACGCGTTCGTATCCAAGTTCGCTGAGCCAAAGCCACTCAAAAATCCAGCTGGATGATATTGAAAGCAGTATGAGAGGTATGGCAATAAAAAGTGCAAGTTTAATCAGGCGTGACGACATATAGAATTGGACTTCATGGAAATTTCTTTACAGGCTTTTAAAATACGAAGATAGCAGGTTAAGCTCGACTGATTTTTTTGAGTGTCGGTTGTTTGGGAGAACTATTAGAAGTAACAACAAACAATTATGAATTGAATATCTATAAACTGATAATTGTTGAGTTGATGAAGTATCTTTCAGATTACGTTTGTATTTACTAAACATTAATTCTCTGTTACTGTACAGATCAATTACACTAACAATCGAGTTAAACCATGAAGACAAAAGAGTGCCCCGGTTGCGCAATGGATGTGGATGAAAGAGCCGAGGTCTGTCCTATCTGTAAGTATGAATTCCCGCAACAGTCGAAATCTCTGCAAGCAGTGATTTGGCTGTTTATTCTGCTTATGCTTTTTTGGGTATTTTTCTAATGAAATGTTATAAGAAGCTGGAAGCGCTTCGGGATCTAATTGCACTGAATCATTCGTTTTCAGCTAAAAAAAGCCGTATTTTACGAGCTTACAAAAAATTTATAATACGGTACCCCAACAACTAATGACCTACCTGGCATTTGTCCAAAAAGAGAAGAGATTACTATCATTTGCAGTTTCGTTTACATTCTTTTCAAGTTTTGGCCAAACATTCTTAATCTCACTTTTTGTACCCTATTTTCTCATTGCTTTCGATTTAAGTAATGCTTCATTTGGTACACTCTATTCGGCAGCTACCCTGTCCGGAGCGTTAGCATTGCCCTGGCTCGGCCAGTGGATCGACCGGATACCGCTGCGGCAGTATAGTATGTATGTAGCCTTTGGGCTTCTATTTGCAAGCATTTTGATGTCGATTTCCTGGCATATCTCTATGCTGTTTGCCGCATTGATTCTGCTTCGTCTCTCCGGGCAGGGGCTTAGCGGTCACACGGCACAGGCCACAATGGCGAAAAAATTTGACGGTGAGAGAGGAAAAGCACTCAGCATTTCAGCTTTGGGATATCCGCTGGGTGAGGCACTGTTACCATCCATACTCGCAGCAATGATGATTGTTTTTCACTGGCAGACGATATGGGGTATCATTGCCGCTTTTATCGCATTTATCTTTATACCTGTTCTCTGGAGACTGATCCGGAAAGAGAAATATGTTGAAACGGGAACATCTGCACTTGCTAAAGATCTTCCCTCAACCCGCGAAAATTACAGAACGGTATTTAATGATAATCGCACTTTTTTCTTGATTCCGGCTGTGCTTATGCCCCCGTTTTGGGTTACAGGGCTGTTTTTGTATCAAATTGCAGCGGCTGAAGCCCTTGGATGGACTACCGGGCTGATCGCATCGGCGTTTATCGCATTTGCTGTTTCACGTATTCTAATGGGACTGATTTCAGGTCCGCTTATTGACCGTTTTTCGGCTCAAAATCTTTTCCCTCTAATGCTAATTCCAATGACCATCGGCCTGTTGATTGCGTTTGCTTTTGAGGCAAACTGGGCAGCATTCGTTTACATGGGCTTGATTGGTGTAACTATGGGCATGGGTACAACATTAAAAGCCGCACTTTTTACTGAAATATACGGAGCCGATAAAATCGGGACGGTTCAAAGTCTGTTTGCCACCATTATGGTTTTAAGTACGGCCCTGAGCCCGTTTTTGGTTGGCTGGATGCTGGATAACGCTGTTACCATACATGCAATTCTACTCACTGCTGCCGTAAGCTGTATCATCTCCGGCTTGCTCTCGATCTTTGTGTTACCTTTATTCCATAAAAACAGATAACAGCAAATTCACAGATCTGCTAAATTTCAGGTTCAGGCACGTTTGGTAACTCTTTAGCGTTTATGTGAGCGGAAAGAGTTATTGCTTCTGATGTTCACTGAAGTACATTACCCTTCTCTGCTACTTCCGGTACGAAACAAAATTTAATTACTATGAACACGATACTAATTTCAACTTTATTATTGATTTCTATGAATCTATTTGGTGAAAAATCAGACAACAGTGAAACAGAAGTGGCGGTATTTGGAGCCGGATGTTTTTGGTGTGTTGAGGCCATTTATCAGCGGGTAAATGGGGTTATTGCAGTTGAGTCGGGTTATGCCGGCGGTCATGTAGAAAACCCAACCTACCAGCAGGTCATCAGCGGGAAAACCGGTCATGCAGAGGTTGCCAGGGTTGAATTCGATCCTGCAGCCATTACTTATGAAGAACTTCTGGAAGTTTTTTGGCACACGCACGACCCTACTACTTTGAACCGCCAGGGAGCAGATGTAGGTACACAATATCGCTCAGCTATATTCTACCTGACGCCCCAGCAGCGAGATACTGCACTGAAATCTCTGCGCAAAACCAACGATTCTGATTTATGGGATGACCCTATCGTAACAGAGGTTACACCGCTTATCAACTACAGCACAGCAGAGGATTATCATCAGAACTATTTCAATAACAATCCCAATGCAGGTTACTGCTCCGTTGTGATTGCACCGAAATTGGCAAAATTCAAAAAAGATTTTCCACATTTACTTCAAGAGTCGTTATAATAGCAAGCAAACCTGAACTAATAACTGTATCTGTATGAAAGCTTTACTTACATCATTGCTTCTGATAAGTGCTACTATTCTATTAACTCAACAATCCGTTGCCCAGGAGAGAACCACAGATCGTTTATGGGCAAGTCCTAACGCTTCAGTGGCTCAAACCATAGGTTTAACGGAAATCTATCTCACATACGGACGACCATCTGTAAACAATCGTGAAATTTTTGGAGGGCTTGTTCCATTAAATGAAGTCTGGAGAACGGGAGCTAATGAATCCACGGCAATTGTTTTTTCGGATGATGTTCTGCTTGAAGGGCAACCGGTGCCCGAAGGCACATATTCTCTCTATTCAATTCCCGGTACCGATGAATGGACCATCATCATCAACAATAAACTTTCGTGGGGTACTCAGTATGATGAAGCTGAAGACTTTTTGAGAGTAACTGTTGAACCACAGGAATCTCACCATGTAGAGCAGATGATGATCTATTTTGAAGATGTAAGCGAGGAGAGTGGCCACTTGATTATCCATTGGGATAATGTAAAAGTACCCATTCGTATCGAAATAGCCTCCTGATATTTTTTAAAGGCACGAGCATTTGTTCGTGCCTCCATTATTTTGGTAACAGATCCCGGTTTCTCTCAATATGAGCAAAAAGCTTCTCATCCCAATACTGCTTTTCTTGCCATTTCTCTTCAGTTGTGATACATCGCAAACTGTTGCTGTGCAGGATAATCCGGAGGTTGCGCAATTGGGAATTCGTTTTGTGATGGTTCCCCGGCAGTCTCCAATGGGCCCCGGTGAGCAGAGGGATATGATGGCTGGAAGTCTTGAGGCAGCACCTGATTTCAATCCGCTTACAGAACCGGAACGCCTCAGCCCTTCACCATTTGGTTGCTACGGCAGTGAACCCCACTCTCAATCATCCGAGAAATACAATTTTCGTTATTTTTACCTCTATTTTGACCAGCAAATTATTAAGCAGGCTGATGATCGTTTCCAGTTTACCTATTGGCGGGCAAACTCACCTGATGGCCCGAATGGTGAAACACTGGCAATTTGGCGATGTTTTTTACCGATGACAGATTTCTCTGAAAATATTGTGGTGAGTTTTCTTGAATCGTATTTCGACTACAATCACAGGGGGATAAAATACAGTTCGTTTGTGCGTACTGACGAACTGGATAATTTGCCTTGATTATACCGTGGACGGAACAGTAAAAAAGGATAGCTTAAACCGCTGCTTACACTATCCTTTTTGAAACTAATTATCTTCGATTGTTTAAAAACCAATCTTCACATTCAGCATAACATTACGTTCGGCCTGCGGAAAGTAATAGTTAAAATGTTGCTGTTCGCCACCGGATACCCAGCCGAATGTATATCCATTCGATACATATTTTTCATTCAAAATGTTATTAATCTGAATAGCTGCGGTCACACTCCGGGCAAACGGAAACCGGGTGACTTGGTATGACAAAATCAGATCGTTCACCCAGTATGGATCGATAGACCGGCTTTCGGTTTGGGAATTGTCCAGGTACTGGCGTGATATATATTGAGAATTCCAGTCAACACTTAAACTGCCGGACCGGTAAGAGAGCATTGATTTTGCAATGGTGCCCGGTGACATGGCGATATCCACATTTTCGAGTGTTTGAAGCTGTTGGCCTCCCTGGTCAAAATCATCAAGGAAATACTCATACAGATCGATTTTATTTCTGCTGAATGTTACGTTGCCACTCCACTGCAGTTGATTGCTGATTTGCGCACCGGCCTGCAACTCAATTCCCGCTCGATAGCTGTCAGGTACATTTTCACGAACGGTATTGCCCACATCGTTCACTTCCCCTGTAAGGATGAGCTGATCCTTATAGAGCATATAGTAAAGATTTATACCAAGGTTAAACCGATTAAACTGTCCAGAGTAACCAAATTCATAGTTGTATAGCCGCTCCGGATCGGGACGGCTGTCTGCACTGCTGTCAACATAATCGCGCCGCGTAGGCTCTTTACCACCCACGCTGAACGATGCAAAAGCCCGCTGGCCATCAGCAAATCGGTAAACAAGACCGGTTTTCGGGTTCAGAAAATTGAGATTTTCCTGCTGTGTAATATCGCTAACCGCACCGGTTTCGCCGTCAATCCGTAACCCAAGGAACCGGTAAGAAACCGCTCGGTACTGTATGTCGGCATAGGCATTTAACCGTGGTGAAAAGTAGTAGTTGAGCTTTCCATAAAGATTGAAATCTTTTTTGAATCCATTATTATCGTAATAGCGATCACCCAGATCACTATCGCCGGCAAAACGTGCCCAGATTACTTCACCGAAATGGTCTCCGTCATACTCATTATAGCCACCGCCAAGTGTAAGTTGCCACTGCTCGGGTTGATTGATTTCCGTTGAAAAAATGGCACCGTAAAAATGGTTATCGAGCCAGCGCCGGCGAACGAGATCGCTGCGATCGATGGTCTCTCCGCCAACAGAAACAGGACTGATATTGTAGGTGCTGAGTCTGTCATTTAACCGGAATTGCTCAAAATAGCCTCTGCCGTATGTGTAATGAAGCGATGCATTTGTGATCCAGTTGTCCATCAACCGGTAAGAGTAGTGCAGCTGGTAGTGGTCCTGCTGGTAGTTATCCACCTGGTTGTCGTAGGTGTATTCGTTGAATTGCCTGTTACCGATATTATTGCGCCAGTGTGCGGCTGACCCATCATCAAGCCAAAGCTGTGCGATATAATTTTCGAGCTGGGCAGAATCGTTGTTCAGAATTGGTTCGGGAACGCCGTTCCATGCCTGGTAGGTAACCTGTTGCCCGGAAAATACATCTGCTTTCAGAAGACTTCGCTCCCCGTGGCGCGATGCCGAGAGATAAAATGATCGTAAATCTGATTCAGCCCGATCCATATATCCGTCTGAATCAATCTTAGACAGGCGCCCTTCAATTTGCCACCCGTTTTCCATCAGACCGGTACCGAGCTGTACATTGGCTTTTTGAGTTCCAAAGGAACCCACACCAAGTGTTACATCCCCGTAGGCCTCGGGTCGCATCATACCAGTTTGAAGATTCATGGTTGCGCCAAACGCTCCGGCGCCGTGTGTGGATGTACCCACTCCGCGCTGTATCTGAATGTTTTGGGTGGATGATGCAAAGTCGGGCATATTCACCCAGAAAACTCCGTGCGATTCGGAATCATTTAGCGGTACACCATTTACAGTTACGTTGATACGAGCCTGATCCACACCGCGAATTCGCATATCGGTATAACCGATTCCCGCACCTGCATCTGATGAGGAAATCACTGAAGGTGAATTGTTGATGAGCACAGGTATATCCTGCCCGAAATTCCGCCTTTCAATCATATCGCGGGAGATATTACTGTACGCGATAGGGGTTGAATCATCAACCCTCAGTGCACTTACGAAAACTTCACCCGAAAGAATTACCTGTTCTTCAAGGGCTATTTCAAGGAGTTCATCTGTATCGGGTATGAGGATATTTGCTGTCCGGTAACCGATAAAACTGACTGTTAGCTCATTACTGTCTGTGGTGAGAATAAGAGAAAATGTTCCGTTAACACCCGTAGAAGTACCGTTTGAGGTTCCCCGTTCGATGATTGTTGCACCTTCAAGCGGTTCACCGGATGAAGCATCCTTAACGATCCCTTCAACGGTTTGAGCTTGTATTTGAATAGAAAATAATCCCAAAAGAATAGGGATCAGAAATGATAAATAAATAGTTTTGAAAAGCATGTTGCCTCCGTCAATAAAATTGAAGGAGGGGGCTACCTGCATTACATGCAGGCGTGCAGATCGGTTTCCCTACGCCGGTATAACCCGGTTCAGGTTCACAGGGTATGATCTCAGTCCTGTTCTTTTTTAGAAGCAGGACACCCCCAACCTTTTGATTGGTTTGAAGTTTAAAAATAGGCAGGAAAGCCGTATGCTACAAGAAAAACTGACTAATGTATGATTCGTTTTAAAAAGTTTGTAAACCACTGTTCGGTGGTGCTTTTCATGTTCATTATTTTCCAGAGCTGTACAACTTCAGCAGAAAAAAATGAAGCAGCACCCTTTTTACAGGAGCATATTGAGTGGATGGCTGCAGATGAAAGAGAGGGCAGACTTGCAGGAACACTGCAAGAGGCAGAAACGGCTAATTACATTGCAGATTATTACCAGCAGATCGGGCTTCTGCCGTTCGTAGATTCCGAAACATATCTTCAGCAGTTTGTTCTGAACGGCCCGATGGTACAGGCGATGGGAATGGAAAATCACATCTCAAGAAATGTTGTTGGAGCTGTTCAGGGAACTCACTATCCTGACCGGTTCATCATCGTGGGTGCTCATTACGACGGACAGGGGCAGGGAGGCATTATTTCCATGGATCTGAACAACGACCCCGATATCCATAACTCCGCAGATGATAACGCTTCGGGTACTGCTGGTATGATGTGGCTTGCAAACCGTATTGCAGAAAACCCTGCCGGAAGTTCAATTATTTTTGCCGCCTTTTCGGGTGAAGAGATGGGATTACTGGGCTCAGAATATTTTGTGGAGCGAATGGATATACCCAGGGACTCCGTTCTTGCAATGATAAATCTTGATATGATTGGCAGACTTGACGAGGGGCAGCTCTCAATTTTTGGTACGGGTACTGCAACAATCTGGGAAGAGTTGCTCGATGAGATTTTGGTTGATTCACTTGAAATTTCCAAAATACCGGATGGGCTTAGCAGCAGTGATCACGCCTCATTCAGTCGGGCAGGTATTCCGGTGTTGCACTATTTTACGAATACACATGATGATTACCACCGGGCATCGGATACGGCTGATAAAATAAACTATGAAGGTATGGAGTGGATTCTTAATCATGCTGAGCAAGCTATTCGGAAGATCGATCAGCTTCAACCTGAGGAAATTGAATTCAATGGATCCGTTCAGCCAGAACGAGGCCCGGCAATGCTGGAAGGAGTAACTCTGGGCGTGGTACCCGATTACAATTTCAGCGGTTCAGGTTTTCGGATTGACAGGGTTAGAAGCGGATCAATTGCGGAAAGTGCGGGTTTTCGCAACGGCGATATCATCACGCAAATGAACAACGAAAGCATAACTGATATGTTCGGTTATATGGATGCGTTGAATGCGTTTTCGGAAGGAGAATTAGTGACCGTTACTGTGATAAGAAACGGTGCTGAAATAGAATTGAGCGTACAGTTTTAAAATAAATATTCAGATAAAAAATTATGAAAAGATCATCAATATTTCGTTTAGTGGCTGTTATTGGTTTACCATTATTACTGTTTGCCTGCAAGGAGACTCATGAGTTACCCCATGTACCATCGGGAGTACAGGCCTACTCTCTTTTGGGAGATACACTCCGTACCCCTCAGATCAGTCCCGATGTGTATGATGAGTACAATGCCAACCTTCTTCAGGCAATTATGGAATATCGAGTTGATCCGGAAGAGCCCGAGGTGATTATCTGGCTGGGACGCCGCACGGCCTATCTTGGTGAATACAGGGAAGCTGTACGAATTTTTACAGAAGGAATTTTCAAGCATCCGGAAGATCCGCGGATGTACCGACACAGGGGCCATCGTTACCTTACATTAAGAATGTTTGATATGGCTATTCGGGATTTTGAAAACGCTGAATTGTTGATGCGGAATATTCCTGATCAAATTGAACCGGACGGTCTTCCAAATCCGGAGGGTATTCCCACAAGTACACTGAAGTCGAATGTTTGGTATCACAAGGGGCTTGCTCATTATGTAAAAGGTGATTTTGAATTGGCTGCTGAGCAGTATGAAAAAGCGCTGGCGCTGGATTTAACAGAAGATATGCGAATCGCCACAACCTACTGGTATTACATGGCACTGAAAAGATTGGGCAGAGATCTGGATGCCGGTACACTTTTGACTGATATATCTCCAGAAATTGAACTCATCGAAAATGATGTATACCTTGATCTGTTATTGGTTTTTAAAGGTGTTTTTGATGCAAACCGGTTAATGGAATCATCGGTTGATGCATTGCAAAATGCCACGTTGGGATATGGAATCGGTAACTGGCACTATATGAATGGCCGTGAAGAGAGAGCTTTTGAAATCTGGCAGGAGATTTATGACGGAGGTAACTGGCCGGCGTTTGGTTTTATTGCTGCAGAAGCAGAGCTGGCGCGGCGTTAGTTATGATATTGAAATATTATCTGTTTTATCCGGAGGTTAATTTTTGGGGTTAGCAGTTTTAGTAAATTCATGACTGCTTAGGGCTGCCGGCTCAGAAAATCCTTCATTTTTTAAAATATTAAGCAGTTCAACAATTTTCCTGATGGTAATAATCGCTCCTTTCCTTCCGATATTTTTGAAAGTTTCACCCTGATCGGTAAACCGGGTACCTTTTTTAAACTGCCGGATGCTACCACAAAGATCCTTCAGGTTAAGATGAAGGCTGATGAGATGTGTAACCAGTTCCGGGTGGAAATAATCTGAATATTTAACATTCAGGATATTCCATATTTCATCAGCTTTTTCGTTGAAATAGTTATAGCTCGTATCACTGAAGAGTTCAGCCTCATTCATAGCTTTTATCAATTTATCGTCATCCAGCGTGACCAATTCCTGAAGGAAATATGAGCGAAGTTCCCTGAGTTTTAATGCATACTCTTCATGATTAAGTGTCGCATCAATTTTCGGATTAAAGTTGAATATTCTGGTTGCAATGCCATCTCTAGTGCGGTTTACAAGGCGGGCTATTACATAATTTAGTTCATCACGTACCAGTTTCCATCGTTTAGCTTTAGAACGGACCAATAAAACATCAATAATGAAAAGCGTGAATGCTGCTCCTCCAAGTTCCACGAAAAAGTCCATGGCAAGTTCATCATATTCACTGTATCGCCAGAGCATAAACATGGTAAAGAAAACTACAGCATAAACTATGAAGGGGAGCTCTGTTTGCTGCAGCCTGCTTGAAATTTTTTGGCGCAGAGTATGTACAGGATCACTATTCTTCTTCTTCATAACTATTTATACAAAAAAATTGAAATCTGTTGCAACTTAACGAGTTAAGTGGTGCGCTGGTAATAGTTCTGGAAGACGTTGGTTAATTCCGTGGAACTCTCACGTAAACTCAGTGATACCGGCACAAGGCTTGTGTAGCCAGAATGCTGAACCTCTGTATTCTGCTTGAGGCGGTTAAAAATCAGTTCAATCGTTTTTTTGCCGAGCATATCGTATGGGGTATGAACAGAGGTAATAGTGGGTGTGTAAAGTTCGCAAGTTGGCAAATCATCAAAGCCGGCAACAGCTACATCACCGGGTATGTGCACACCGTCACGAATTGCACTGTGCATAAAACCAAGTGTCATGCCGTCATTGCTGCAGAATATAGCATCGGGTTTTTTATCAGCTTGTCTGAAATCTTCATACGCTTCTTTGCCTTTTCGAAATGAATAATCACCATTAAACTGCCAAACAAGGTTTAAATTATCAGATGCGTGAATATAGTCCAGAAATCCGCTTTTGCGCAGCATGGCTTCTGATTGTTTGATTGGCCCCTGAATAATTCCAAGATTTTTGTAGCCGCGCTCTTCAAAATGGTTGGCTACGAGATAACCTCCGCGATAATTATCAAAAGTAACGGTGTCCATAACCGGATTGGCAATTGGTGCAATGGATACGATTGGGAGATTTGAAGGAGCAAATTCCAGCAGCTCCATATAGTCGGCTGCTTTAAATTCCGGCAAGAAAATCACTGCAGCATCGTACTGTGAATTTCTAAGATCAGAGATTATTTGTAGTGTAGGTTTAGATCTATGGCTCACACTTGTGAGATTCATAGTTACCTTAGTTCCCACCGTGGATTGATCAAACCCTTCAAACAGAGAGGCATAAAATTCGCCCGTGTAATGTCTGGTAACAAGCGCAATATTTATACTGCTGCGCAGCTCAACCGGGGTTTGTGATGTGGAAAGCGGATAGTTAAGCCGATGGGCGCTTTCGAAAACAATTTTTTTGTTTTCACTACTGATTTTCCCTGTTTGAGAGAGCGCTCTCGAAACTGTTGATATCGAAAGGCCTGTATCATCCGCAATATGTTTAAGGGTAACCTTCTCGTGCATATCTTTTTATAAGTTCTGTCTGAATATGAAAATGTGAAATTGTTTTCAACAATGCCATACTATTTCATTTATTGATTATCCTCCTCTCAAATAATTTAGTGAAAAAATTTTGCACATTCACTGAAAAAATATTTCACAAAAAAGAGAGTGTTCAACTCTTTCCATTTAGAGGTTTCAAAATATGTAAAAATAGCTCTTGAGATCTTCATTCAGCTTCTTAAGAGCATCGTTAATCTAATATAAGCGAATATTTGTACTTAGATGAAATGAACAGCCAACTGCGAAGGATTGAAGTTTGGTTGAGAAATATTTTCACTTTAAAGAAAAAAATTTGCACTATTATTACCGAATCATTAAAATATAAAAAGCGGTTACAATCAATCGCTCTTAACCACCAGTTGTAGTTAATACACTAAAGTGGTTTCAGCGAGGTGCGTAGTAGCTGCCTGATATAGTTATTAATTGAGAAAGAAGGCTTGGAGC
>SLGA01000206.1 GCA_007123985.1 Balneolaceae bacterium
CTTCCAGCCTGGTCAGGCTGGCTGGATACTTGAGGTCAAGGTAGTTGATCGAATCCTCGTTGAGCAGCTGACGCGCAGGATAGTCTCCCCACACTGCTTTCGTCCGGTCAGCATCAGGATTTGACTGCGGTGCAGCGCCCGTTGTGTCTGATTGAGCAGGTTTTCTCTAGCGATCATGACCGTGATATGCCAAGAATCCAGTGGGCCATGCGGCTACTTAGGTAACGCTCATAGTGGCTCCCGAAGGGCCATCGCACAAGCGCCTTGGCCGCGCTCCGCTCGCGCGCCTTGCCCACAACGCTTGTGCGACGGCTGAGCGTTACCTAATTAGCCGCATGGTCCACTAGTAAGTTCTGCTTAGGATTTTAATGGCTATCCCATGGAAAGCGAGCCCGACTCCGTCGGCGGTCCCAGCTCCACCGGTGTGAACTCTCTGGCAAGTCTCACCGCTTTTTGTAATGGCAAGCACTAGATCATCTACGCCTGCGGGCGGGTCCAAGGCCAAGAAGCATTTAGAGCAGTCACCCCGGTCGCTCTTTGGTCAAAACCCCGCCAGGGTGGTTCGCCGGGCAATGGCGGATTCTCCGCTTCCCAGGGCTATCCCAAACTGAATAATTCGCAAAAACAACCAAGTACGCGAAGAAACAGGTCTCGTCGCCATAAGCGATAGAAATTTCGCGAATTTCCGCAATGAACTTGAATGGCGATTACCTTAGTTGGAGTTTTTGGCGGCTGCTGTCGTTAGGTTTTGCCGTTTGTCCGATCAAACGTGGCGTTTATCGGGAGAGGATGGAGAATTCGTCGTGACTGATGTACTGTTATCCTCAGATTCGTGCGCAGATTGCCAGATGAACCGGAAAGTACAAGGTGTCACTTTGATCGAACTGATCATCGCGATTGCCGTTTTGGCGATCCTGCTCGCCGTTGCAGTGCCCAGCTTCCGTATAACGATCCAGAACAATCGTCTTGCCACTCAAGCCAATGACCTGCTGACAGCATTTCAGCTCGCCCGTTCTGAAGCCATCCGTCGCAATGGTCCAATAACCATCTGCGCCAGTAGCGACGGGGACTCCTGTGGTGGAACCTGGCAATCAGGTTGGATCGTTTTCGACCCGAATGCGGTCGGATCGGGAGGCGACCCCGAGCCCGCAATTCGGGTGTGGGGCGCGATGTCTGGAGAAACCACAGTGGCGGGAGCCAGCTCTTTCACGTTTGAAGCGCGTGGCAGAACCACTGCCGGCGGCAGTTTGACCCTCGCCGTTCCAGAATGCACGACGAATCAAATCCGACGCCTGGATGTTAGCGCCAGTGGCCGCGTCTACGTTGAACCACAGGACTGTCCGTAATGACCCTTTCGACTAGCTTCCGGTCTCTGCGCCATGAGCACGGTGTCTCGCTTATTGAAGTTCTGGTCACCTTGCTTGTGCTTTCCGTAGGACTCCTTGGCCTGGCGGCTCTGCAGGCTTATTCGCTGCAATCAAGTCAAGTGTCGGCCCAACGAACACTGGCAATGAATCTGGCCGAGAAGGTTTCTGAGGATTGGAGAGCGAATCGTGCGCTCTGCTCTGGTTCCGGCGCTGTGTTGCCAGCGAGAATTCGAGATAACTGGGCTCGATTTTTTGATTCTTCGAACGATCAGGCAGTGGTGTTGCTGCCCGGCGGCACAGCGGACGCAGTCTGTGATGGAAATCAGGTAGTAACCGTTATTGTCCGTTGGCCGAGTGGTCGCTTTGACGAAGAATTCGAAGAGGGTGACACAGAAAGACTGGATGAAGTTGTTCTGGTAACTCGGATATGAGGAAGAAGTACATGTTGCGAACTTTCAAGCATCCGAGGGGTCACCGTTTTCGCGATCTTTCGGTTGGTCAGCGAGGCCTAAGTCTTATTGAATTGATGGTGGCCCTGACGCTTGGCCTTATCCTGCTGGGTGTTGTGGTTCAGGTTTTTCTCAGTCAGCGACAAACCTTTTCGGCAACAGAAGCATTAGCGCGCGTTCAAGAGAACAACCGCTTTGTCGCTGAATTGACCAGAGAGCCAGCCAGGGCATTGGCTCTCCAGGGTTTCTGCGGTGGGAACGCTGTGTATAGAAATCACGTCAATCTCGATGCTGCTGAAAATCCATCGGTTGTGAATGGGCGTCGTGCCGTAGGCGGCTGGGAGTATTTGGGTACTGGCGGCGGTGCCGACTTCACGATTCCCCCGAATTTTACAGGCTCATCAGCTTCCAGCGCGTGGGATGGCGACGACATGGGCGAACTACCCGACGAGGTCCTGGACCGAATTGTTCCGTTCTCTGACGTGCTGCTGGTTCGAGAGTTGCGCCCGGTACCGGGCCGGTGGCCAGTCGCGACAGAATTGGCGGAAGCGGATTTCGTGACAAACATGGCACACGGAATCAATCAGTGCGCGACGGTGTTGGTTACAAATTGTGTCCGGGCTGATTTCTTCCAAAATACAGCTTCGGCTACCAATGAGTTGGAACGCGGTGGCAGTGGTTGTGAACCTGCCAACAATTCCGGCCAATGGCAATTCTTCTATGAAGACGACGCTCACCTATATCACGTGATACCTCATCTGTTTTTTGTTGGACTGAGTGACACAACTGGAGAGCCGGGATTTTATCGGTTGAGTTTCGAGGAGGCCGATGACCCACAGCTACAAGAGTTAGTTGAGGGCGTAGAGACTTTGCAGGTTTTATACGGTTACAGTGCGCCCGCCCCGATTGGAGATGGCCAGCGAGTCAACCGATGGTATTCCGCTGCTGAAGTGCCGAATTGGGAATTAGTGATTGCCGTGCGGATGGACGCGGTTGTCCGATCCAAACAAGCAGTCGGCGGGCCGGCTCTCTCCGTGCAGTTCGAAATCGGTGAAGGTTCTACTGTCACGCTGCCACCAGATCGTTTATTGCGTCATCCGGTGACAGCGACGCTGGCATTGAGAAACCGGATGATCACACAATGATTTATTCTTACCCGAAACCACGATTTCGAATGAGCGCGGCGCCGGTGCCGACAAGACAGGCGGGTGCAGCGCTCTTCGTGGCACTGATCATGCTTTTGATCCTTACCCTTCTAGGGCTGAGCTCGAGCAACACCAGTATTCTACAGGAGCGAATGATCGCGAATAGCCTTGAATCACAGCTGGCCTTTCAGCGCGCAGAGGCAGGTCTTCGCCAGATCGAGGCGATAACGCAACGCCCGTCTTTCGGTGGCATCAGAAGCCTTGTCGAACCCTTCACGATAAGTGCTGGCGGCAGTTTTGAATTCAACGACTGCACCTTGATCGCAAGGACCAATGAAGATTGGGATCAACTGCCTTGGTCATCTTCAAGCGAACTGAATGCTAGCTTTAATTATGTTGTTGACTGGTCGGGCATTCCTGACGGCCAAGGGTTTCAATTCGAATTTGTGATCCTTGACCTGCTCGAGTATGACGCTGCAGGTCTGGCGCGATTTTCATGTCGATTTGGCGGTGAGGTTACTGACGAATTTGGACGTCCAGTGCAGTCTGATTTTTATCTCGTACTTGCTCGGGCGCAGGGTCGTGCTGCGGCCGGGAGACAATCTGAGAGAATCGTTCAGTCCATATTCTGGTGGCCATGAGTGGGTTTACGATTGCTATGCAGGCGCGCTGAGTTCGCGTTTTCGCACGGAGAGAAGTTATGTTGAAAAGATTGAGCACGGTTATTGTAGTGGCGCTTTCGGCGATGACGATCGGCATCGCCAATGCAGAAGTCAAGATTGCGAAAGAGCCAATGTTTGCTGTTGCGACTGTACCCCCGGTCGTTATGTTGAACATGTCTGTTGATAGTCAGCTTTTCTTCAACGCCTATCCAGAATTCGCGGATCTGACCGGCGACGGTGCTGCAGAACAGGGATACACCCACGCTTTCGACTACTTTGGTTACTTTGATTCCTTCAAGTGCTACACATATAGCACTTCATCCGACCGATTTGTTCCCGTAGGAAACACCACTGACAAATACTGTGGGGGGAGTGAGTGGAGCGGCAATTTCCTTAATTGGCTTACGATGGCTCGTATTGATACCGTCCGCAAAATCCTGTATGGCGGAAAGCGCTTTATAGATGATGAGGGTCTCACAGTGCTGGAGCGCACCTATCTACCGAATGACGCTCATAGCTGGGTTCGCTTTTATGACGGAAACGATATCAATGACCTTACGCCGTTCAGTCTTGGAGATATTTCGACAACGATCAGTCCCTCCGAGATCTCGGTAGTGCCTGGAAGCCGCCGAGGAGACGGTGATCGTTTCGACCTCGGCACACCAGGCTGGACTTCCTCCGAAGTTCAGTTGGGGGACCAGATCGAGTTGACCCACGCTTCGCATCCCGGCGTTTGGATGCGAGGCGTGGTCATTGGGGTTACCGCCAGTGACCCGAGCATTCGACTTCAGGTAACGGGTTCAGAAAACCCATTGGGGCTGACCGATTCGATATCAGGTTGGACGGTTACGAACCGGACTCGTCGTGGGGTTTCTTTCTGCAATACTACGGTGACAAGCGGGGCTTCCCATGGTACTACAGCAATCTCCGCGCCCCCGCTGCTAATGGCTGCCCGTGGAAACTATTCCTTGTGGACCGCGAACGAAAGATGGCAGTGCCGATGGCAGGAGGACGTTTCCCCAAACGTTCCGGATCGCATGCGAATTGCGAATAACTCCTTCCATAACGGTAACGATGTTGTCTCTTCCGGCCTTTGGGCTAATTCAGACAGTCCCCGGCGAAGCGGCGTTCGTCTGGGCGACAGGGACTTCAACGTCAGGGTTGAAGTCTGTCGGGATGGGTACATAGGAACTGAAAATTGCCAGGAGTATCCGGAAGGTACTCAAAAGCCCATTGGCTTGTTGCAGGAGTTTGGCGACGAAGGCCCATTGGACTTTGGCCTTATGACGGGAAGCTTCACCGAGCATGTCGATGGCGGCGTTCTTAGAAAAAACATCACAAGCTTCTCGGATGAGGTTGATCAGCAGACCGGGCAATTGTTGAAGCCTGCAGACTCTATCGTGGCCTCGCTGGATGCGTTGAGAATATATGGATATTCCCACAACAGCGGAGAGTACACCGCCGGCGACGATAACTGCGTGTTCGGAACCAGTAAAAATCAGATGACGGGTGGTAGGTGCTTCTCATGGGGCAATCCACAAGCAGAGATCTTTGCGGAAAGCCTTCGCTATTTTGCGGGGCTGGATGCCAATCCGTCTTTTGAGGTCAGCGGAACCGACCGGTTGACAGGTTTGACCAACGCGGAATGGGACAACCCAATCACCGAGGCGCGCTACTGTGCTCCCAATAACATTATCCAGTTCAATGCCAGCGTCACGTCCTACGATGATGGCGCGCCCAGTGCTGTCACTGGGCTCCCGGGTATCGGGTCCGTCGACGACTGGACCAACCAGGTTGGAACCGAGGAAGGCATTGTCGGTTTCGAGACGTTTTTCGGTGGAACAGACGGCTTTTGTGAGCCAGATACCCTAGGTAACCTAGCAGCCTTTCGAGGAGTGTGCCCGGAAGCACCCAACCAAGACGGTACCTATTACATCGCCGGATTGGCCAAATATGCAGCACAAGCGGATTTGCGGCCTACTTGGCCGGAACGGCAAAATGTCACGACCATCGGCGTTTCGCTTGC
>SLGA01000178.1 GCA_007123985.1 Balneolaceae bacterium
GTAACGATATTAAATTTTAGTTGTCTTAAACACGAAATTTTTATTCATTAGGATCAAATATTCATCCTCATAAATCTGGCGTAGCAATCTTACAAGAATGGTAAATCAAGTCAAAAAATTGAAAAATTTAGGTTTAGGGCTGAAAATATCAGTACTCATGTTGATGGCTGTTTTTGCAATTCCGCAAAATGCCAATTCTCAGGATTTTGAAGAATGGAGGAAACAGATTGATAGAGATTTTCAAGAGTTTCAGGATGAACGTGACAAAGCGTTCTTGAAAATGATGCAAGAAGCATGGGAGACCATAGAAGCTATGGATCCGTATATGGAGTTTGATGAGCCTAAGCCCCGAGAGATACCTGAGATTGTATTACCTGATGAAGTGCCGGAAGAGCCCGCTCCGGTTAAAGACGCAACACCGGTTAAGATTGAAATTCCTGAGGTGATAGTGGATGATGAAAGAGAGGGAGAAGATGGTACCGTTAAGCTATCAGACATACCGCTTGGAATGAGGGTTTCAGCATTTAATTTTTTTGATACAGAAGTAGAACATGTTATCCCTTCACAAAGAATAAGATTACAAGGAGCACCAAGTGAGCAGACCATTCAACAATTTTGGCATGATATGGCTGCTTCTGACTATGCTATTCATTTAAATCAGATTTTGACTGTTATAGAGACCAAACATTTAAATGATTGGGGTGTATTAAAGTTAGTACAGTCAGCTGGAGAAACGTTATTTAATGGATCAAATAACCATACAAATTTATTCACCTGGTTTGTTATGACCAAGCTTGGGTTCGATATTAGGGTAGGGTATAATAATCAAAAAATTTACACGCTTTTTGCTTCTGAATACAGAATAAGCGGTGCACGCTTCTTTACCATGGATGGTAAAAGATACTACCTTCTTTTAACAAAAACGCAGCCAAACAGGCCTGATCGGGTAACAACATATCAGGGATCATATCCAGAAGCAAAGCGGTTATTTGATCTTGACTTACAACTTCGTCCGTTGCTTTCTGAAAGGTATAGAAGTACTGAGCTTTCTTTTCATTGGCGTGGGGAAAGGCACTCTCTATCGATACCTTATAACAGAAACATCATTGATTACTATAAGAACTTTCCAAACACAGACTTCAGGGTTTATACAACAGCATCCATTTCAGAGAATACATTGCAGGCGTTTAAATCAGAGTTTAGTCCGATTATCAATGGTAAAACTCGAGCCGAAGCTGCTGAAATTCTTTTACGATTTGTTCAAACAGCATTTGAATACAAAACAGATGTGGATCAGTTCGGGCGTCAAAAGTTTATGTTGCCTGAAGAGATCTTATACTATCCCTATTCCGATTGTGATGACAGGTCAATTCTGTATGCATTTCTTGTGAAGCATTTATTGGGAGCTGACGTGGTAGGGCTTCATTATCCGGGGCATCTGGCTACAGCAATTTATATTGGCGAGGCGCTGGAAGGCGATTCAATGGTACATGAAAATAAACGGTTTGTTGTTGCTGACCCAACCTATATTAATGCATCAATAGGTATGACCATGCCAAGATACAGAAATGTAAACCCCACAATTATTCCACTATTTCAAGACTAAACTGAAAACTTACTTATTGTAAACTTCAACTAAACAATCAGACTCTGTTATGAATAAAATGATGAAAAGCACATTGATACTATGCGTGGCGATTTTTGGACTGATCGCTTGTAAATCTACCGAACAAATTGATGTTGCGGAGGACGGAACCCCCGTTTTTTTCAATATGCCGCCGGCAGATAATGATGAACATCTTTTTGCAGTAGATTCTCATATTTCAACACGGCGTGATATGGCACGCAGGCAGGCTGTTTTGAAAGCCAATACAAATATGGCAACAAAGTTGAGGTCGAAAATTGAAGCTCTTGACCAAATATTTCAAGAGGATATAAGTGATGGCGAAGCAGATAGATATAGTGCAGGTTTTACGTTAGCAAGCAGGCAAATTACATCAGCAAATATGAGAGGTACTACACCATATCAGGTTCATGTAAATACGCTTGATGACGGGCGCTATGAGTGTTTTGTATTAGTTAGGATGCCGGTTGGGGAAGCCAGGCAACAGCTAATAAACGCTTTGTCGCAGGATGATGAACTATATATTCGCTTTAAGGAATCTCGTGCATTTGATGAACTTCAACATAACCTTGAAAGGTTAGGTTTTAGTAACTAAATAGTAGCGGTAACCATAAACTCCGAATGAACAAATCAATGCAGATTATGTGTAATTAAGATTTGTTTTCTATATAATTGCACAAATTAAATACTTTATTGGCTTTGTAGTATTATGCAAATTAGAGTACACAATAGTGTATATAATTAATTTTTGTTCACATGTTTCATTACGTAAAGGGGTACAGTGCCATAGCATTATTCATTTTTTTTAATGTTTGTTTAATGCCGGTTGCAGTGGCGCAGACTCAAATTTCAGAATTAGAAATAAAGACATCAGGAAAGTACTATTGGGGAGATGGTTATTCACAGGATCGCAATGAAGCCATTTCGTTAGCACGTCAGGATTTGGTGCAAAAAAGATACGTTCAGGTTAGAACGGTTACTGAATTGTCTGAGAGAGAAGAGAATTTTAGCGCAACCTCGGAATTTTCAAGTAATGTTCGGGTTGAAAGTGGAATGGAACTGCGCGGTTTAGATTATATAGACATTGAGCGTAGGGATGGGAGCTGGCACGTAATTGCATTTATTTCTATTGAAGATTTTAATAGTACAGTTGAATTACGAAGAAACAGAATGTACAACAGGTTAGATAATGCACTAACTCATTATCGGGCCGGACGATACAATCGGTCAATTTCCATATTTAAAGAGATCTTTTCCGATAGCTTTTTTTTGCCTGAACCAATAACAGCAGATTATGAACGGCATGGTACAAATGCCGAAATTCGGGAAGTGGCCCAGGAAAAGATTTTAGGTTGGTTACGTGGAATCAGAATAGATGTTGAAGAGGTAAACAATAGATCTACAGCAAATAATGTAGAATTTAATTTCAACTTTAAAGTTACTTATAAAGACGAATTTGTTGATAATCTACAGATTGGCATTAACAAGAAAAACTATGGTATGCACATTGTGCGTAATGGCATCGCAGATGTGTATTATGACCTTAGGCCTCAGTTTACTAAAGAACGCATTGAATTTCGATTAGAACCACTTATAGAACCGCATGTTAGTGATGATGCCAGAAATTCGTTTGAACGAAATAAACCACTTCATCAACGGTTTTTGGAAATCGATTTTAGCGATCATATTGAGCTTGATTTTACTGTTTCAAGAGTAGGTGATCATCAGTTTCAATTCAATACAACTGCAGGCATTCTCTCTGTTTCGAGCTTGGAATGGGATTTTGGGGACGGCTCCCGTTCAAGGGAACCCAACCCAAGGCATACCTATCAGAATATGACAAGGCCAAAGCAAGTAACGTTGCGATTCAATCAATCTTCAGATCTCGAAGTTGTGAAAAGACTTCCACCAACAGGCTTGGCAACTCCACTATCAGGAAGACAAGCCCCTTTTCGTGCAAGAAATATCGATCAACCGGCTGAATTTACAGTGCCTTTCCAACTCAGAGACTATATCAACACCATTTCAGGAATTTCTCATAACGAAGATCTGGAGGTATATGTTAAGAGGCTTTTGGACAGTGAAATTCTAGCCAGAGCAGGATCTCAAAGTCGTGTGCGAAGGCCTGAGAATAGCTATGTAGTAATTCTAAACGTACAGACAGGTACGATCAGTGCTATATTAAGCCCGATTAGCAGAGATAGCAGATTTGATCTTTTAAGTGGTGATTCTTCCCGATTTCGAGAAAATGAATGGAGGGTTTTTTTTAGAGGATATAGTCCACTTTGGCTTGAATTCAACTAACAAAAAAAACATAATATTATGAGTATGATGAGAAGTTTCAATTTTAAAGGAATTATAAAACTACTCCTTATTTCACTTATAGCAATTCCCGCATATTCTCAGGGTAAAGTTGAAGTATATGTTTCTGAATTTACACAGCACCAATTGCGTTTGGTAATGGAAGGCAATGCCTCAACTTTTTTAACTGAATTTAATTATGCT
This sequence comes from Balneolaceae bacterium, assembly GCA_007123985.1. Taxonomy (GTDB): domain Bacteria; phylum Bacteroidota; class Rhodothermia; order Balneolales; family Balneolaceae; genus Rhodohalobacter. The sequence continues at coordinate 4,130 of SLGA01000178.1, forward strand.
TTTAATGCCGGTAGAGACATTGAGTTTGATGATGATATTGTAGTTGGTGAGAATCAATCCCCACTTCTTGAACTGTGGAGAAGCACTCCATTCTATGTGCCGGAAGCAACAATTATTCAAAATGTGGCACGTCTTACAAATGGTTATTATGAAATGAGGAATATTCCAATCTATTTTGTAGACCCTAATGGAGATGAACACTATGAGGAGGGCGTTTTACAATTTACACCTTCAGGAATGATTAGAGAATTTAGGGTCGGTTTGGCGGCACATCGTTATCAGGAGTTGATGCGGCAAGGCAGGGATGACATAGATGTTAATAACAGACGGGAGATACTTTCTTTCGTTGAAAACTTCCGGACATCGTATAACAGAAAAGACCTAGATTTTATTGAAAGTGTATTTAGTGATCAGGCATTGATCATTGTTGGCAGAGTGGTTCAAAGTACCGGCGAACGTTCGGCTTATGCTGATCAGGTAGAAGATCAGGTAGAGTTCATGCAGTTCTCAAAAGATGAATATATAGACCGTTTAAGGCACCTTTTTAATGTCAATGAATGGATAGAGGTAGGGCTTGAAGAGGTAGAAATTATTCGGCACCCCAGGTTTGATGATATCTACGGAGTACAGCTAACTCAGTACTACAATTCATCTATATACTCCGATGCTGGCTTTCTTTTTTTACTGATAGATTTTCAGAATGCTGATGAACCTATGATACATGTGAGAACATGGCAACCGAGAAGAGACACACCTGAAATGCAGCGGTTTTCAATTGGTGATTTGGAAATTTTATAGATCTGACAAAACCCTGTAACCTGATATTTGAGCATTATTTACAGAAATGAAAAACCTGCTTCAAAAACTATTGAAAAGAAAGCCCATCAATCAAAATTCATTTATAAAGCAGATACCCTTACTCAATACACTTACAGAGAGCGAGCTTTTACGGGTTCATGACATCATGCATGAACGAACCTATGAATCTGGTGAATTTTTTTTTCATATCAATCAACCGGGAGCTGCCATCTTTTTTATAAAAGATGGACATGTGCGTATTTTTATTCCAGCTAATGAACATAGAAAAAAGTCGGAAAACGATATTGAAATTGCCGAATTAGGGGAGGGAGATTTCTTTGGTGAACTGGCACTGCTTGATAATAGCCGCAGGTCTGCATCTGTGATGGCTACTTCTCAAACCAGTGTTATGGCAATTTTCAGAGGAGATTTTGAAGATTTACTGGTCAAAGATCCGGTAATCAGCAGTAAAATAAACAGGCAGCTTGCCCTTATGATAGGTCTCCGGCTGAAAAAAGCGAACTACTAATTTGTGATTCTTTTAAATAAAACAGATTGCAGAGAAACGATCAAATACGGCTCGAACGAACAAGGAAATTTTACGGAATTGCTTCAGTCATTTTATTGCTGGTATCAGTCTATTTAATCTGGGCACTTAAAACAATTTTAATTCCGGTTATCATTGGTTTTTTCGCCGCATATATTTGTCTGCCAATTCTGA
>SLGA01000338.1 GCA_007123985.1 Balneolaceae bacterium
CTGCTTTACCGACAGTAGCATCTTTCTCAATTATTATATCTGAATTACTATAGGAAATTATTAAAAATAGAATCAGATTCGTGCTTTTCTTCAACGCACTTGAAACCAATAGCATCCCGGCTACAGCAGCCGTTGCCATATCGAGCATTCTGGACAGTTCTATACCGGCCCACATGAATACAAGGTCCCGACTTGGGATAAATGGTATGCGATTTACAACAATAATTATCGCTATAAATAGAAACCATATTGAAAGCGGGGTATCGGGTATAACTACTGCCCATTGAACAATCAATAAACCGTGATGTATAATAAATCTTGCAAGATAGATCCCAAATACGATCAGTGCTTTTCGCAGGGGTAATTCAAAAATATACTTTCTGAATTGAATGAATAGCGCTGTAAAAGCAATAGTGATAATAATTCCAGTGAATACATACACAAGATTTACGTTGCCAAATATGTCACCTACTTCAATAATACCTGTAAAAATCAACAACCCTATCAGTGTTACTGCGACAAGATTTGAAGAAACAGCTGAGAGAATATTGTTATCTCTCACATTTTTCAGTACATCTTTTTCACTTTTTCCAACCCGCTTTCGTGCCCACATAAAAAGGTAAAATTCACCTGAATAGCCCATCACTTCTTCGTTATAAACACGTTTTGTAAGAAAGGCTTTGAACGCTTCCCATCTCTTAACAGCCCAAACCTGTCGATAAATAAAGACCTCTCCCGTTGGCAAAGTTAAGTAGAGTACGAAGAACAGAATATAAAAAAGCGGATGCGTTGGCAGAGAACTCAGCACTTCTGCCCAACCTATATCCCAAAGTTGATAAATAATTATTCCAACAATACAGGCAATTAATACTTTACGAAAAGCCGACTGAATCTTCTTTGACCGAGGGCTATCAGTAAATTGAGTCCAGTACTTTTTAAGTTTCTCTTTGTTTATCAACGGTTAATTGAGTGTGATTCAGAGGTGATCAAAAGTAATGAGGTTAGTTTTTTAATACTATTTTTATTTAAAACCGATTAAACTTCTGTAGTGACTGGTAGTAAATCATTCAATATTTAGAACCTTTTCGAGCAGTTTCGCAATTTTCTTCTTATTTAAGGTACTATAAGATTCAAATCCCTGAATACAAATAAATCTAACCATGCCGTTTTCAATTTTTTTTAGCTTCTGATTTAAAATTAGTGAAAAATCCGTTTCACCATTAAGCATTAAAAAATCATCCGGCCTTTCCATGATCACGTTATCTCTTGATATTTCAATATGATTCGCTAAAAATATTGATGAAAACTGACTCATATTTCTGAATTTATACTGAATATTCTCCTCAAATTTCTTCTTATTGGCATTGAAAAATTCATTTAAAGTTGATTTAATAACAGGATGGGGAACATGAGGAGATCTATAATATTTTTTCTTGAACCCTGCCAGCTGTGCCGATTTTATTTGATATAACAGATGCATTGAGCGTGTTATACCCAAAATCTTTTTGGATAAATAGCTAACTACTTTATTGAGCTTAATCTGAAAAGAGCCATAGTTTTTGATTGAATTCCATTTCCCCCTCAGTAACACTTTGCCATTTGGAAAAAAGTGTTCGGGTTTTACCTCTGACGTCAGTATAAAATCATCATTAAAATAGATGAAATGATTTGATAAATCGGGAATTCTCCAGATAACTGTCTCAATTGTACGAGAATTAAACGTTGGTAATGCCCATTCAAATGAAGAAAAAATGTCCTCATGATCAACCAGCTTTATCCCGTTCTCATTCTGATAAGATTCAGTTAAAAAGTTCGGGCGTTGATTATCTGTTACTAAATGAATTATGCGAATCCAAGGTGCAAATTTGCGAATTGATTGAATGCAATATTTCAACTCCCCGCCATCCAAAAACCGTGTATGATCATTTCCTGTTGGTAGTACATTTTCTCCTGTTTGATGATTTTCCAGTAGAACCTTCAGCCGTTTTTCATAATGCTGCGGATCATTCCCATCCACCCAGGTAATTACAGCATCAATATGTAGGGGATCATTTTCCATTAAAAAACTTCCGAGATTAACGTTGCCAATATACGTGTTAAGGATTGCTAATAAAATTACATTTCCATTGGCAGCACACAAATTACACAGGAACTAATCAACCTTTCATCACTAAAAATGATTATAGAAAAATGTTGACAGACAACGATTTGAAAACTTGTTCGTTGTAAATCGTGTTAGGAAATTTGTGTTAGTTGGCAACACAAATTTGTAGTTTAAAGCTCTATTTATTTTGAATACTTATGTATAAATCTGTGAAGTTCTTCCCAAAACAAATTCTGTTATCTGTTTTTATTCTCGCTGTCTTCTCAAGCACTGGGTTAGCTCAAATTGCAAACCCTGAAGGAGAGTTGAGAAACTCTGCACCAGATGATATATGGGCTAAAACACTTGATGGAAGCCACTATAACGAGTTTTGGACATACCATTTTTATCTAAATGATGACCTGACTGTTCACATTACGTTTTCAGTTGCAAATTTTGGAAGCCTTAAATCTCCGGTCAGCGGTGTACAGGTATCTGTTGACGGTCTTGATGATACGATCTATCAGCTCTCGAGAGAGTATAATATTAATCATCTTGTTCAGGATAAAGAAAACAATATGTTTCGCTTACGCCAGGAACGTGACGTTTGGTTTGAGGGGAAACTTCCCTACGAACACCGAATCAGGATTAATACATCAAAAGACGGCGTTCACTACGATATCGACCTCCATATGAAGAATATTCTTACAGGCTATATTTGGGGTGACGGTAAATTTCAAATCGGGAGTGAAGAGGTTGGCATCATCACCCACATTCCCTATGCCGATGTAACCGGATATGTTGACATTAATGGAAATAGAAAGAGTGTAACCGGTTCTGTTTATATGGATCATACGTATCAGCATCAAACCACTACACGCCTTGTTGATAGTGGTTTTCGTTTTGTTCACCATCAGGATGCCAAAAACTGGGACATTCTTTACCTTTTGCTTCCCGAAGATAAAAAAAAAAAAAAAACAATCGGGTATAGGCTAAAAAGTATAGATGGTGAGGTTACTCTGCTTGGAGTGAAAAATATATCCGAAATGAACAAAAGCTCTGTTTTTGGAGAAAATGTAGCCCGAATTGTTGATCTCAATTTACAATCATCGAAGGCTGTACGGTTAACCCGCCTAGAAGATTCTGAAAAATTTTCAGTTCTTTCAGAACTAAATCGATTTGCCAGAAGAGCTGCACGTACGTTTCTCGGGGGCGAAGTGATCCATTTCAGAGGTGAAGGTGTACTAACAGAATCGGGCCAACGGCCAAAACAGGGACATTACAATTTCTTTATTGTAAATTAGTAGTTAAATCGCTGCCGGGTAAATGCCTTAACCCTTTCACCATCCTGACGAGCCGGCCGAAATCTCCACTGCATAGCTGCTGCGAGCACAGCATCCATTAATCCATACTGCACATAGGGAAGTTCCTCGTAAGTACCATCTGACCGGTAGAGGCGAATTTCCATAATACTGACCTCCTCCACCAATCCGTTTTCATCAACTAAGAAATTCACAATCATTTCGAGATTACCACGAATTTCACTTGGTACCTCCTGCGGTGCTGAAGCTTCAACAATCCGAACAACAGTTGGGGGAATTTGTGGATTGCTAACAATTCTATCTTCATTGCCGGTTTGTGCAGTTCCGAAACCCGGATCAAGAGGCGGCAGATCCGGAAGATCTAAATCCATATCAAACTCAATCTCAATTTCTATAATCTCATCATCGGGCACAGGGTTTGGCAGTTGTGGCCTCGGTGGCGGTGGCGGTGAGGTTTGCTGACGAGTAATCTCAACATCATCGAGCATCACAATTTCCTGTTCTGATATTTCAAAATCGAGGGTTGGAATGTAATGGCTATCCGGCCAAAGCCTCACAACAAGTATTGCAATTACCTGCACAGTTATAATACAACCGAGTACCAAATTACGGTAATCCTGATCTGAGAGGCGTCTATTTTGCTTTGTATTGAACAATCTTAACAATCTGAAATTGAAGCAGGCTTATCTTTGGTTTTTGTAATAACGTTTAGAGGTACTTTTAATGATTTGAAAAGAACAATTATCAGAATAGAATCATTTGCCGAGAGCCATTCTTATAAACCCATCATTCTCTTTAAGTTTTGCATGAGCCTGTTCTTTTGAAAGATTGGAAAGTGCCATCAACAATGCGGTTTTTACATGATGATCAGCTGTATCGAGATAGTCAGATGCTTCATCATAATCTATTTCAGCAAGAGTCATTACAATCCGTTTCGCCCGCTCTTCCAGCTTTTTATTCGTTAGCTGAAGGTCTACCATCACATTTTCATATACTTTGCCAAGGCGTATCATAGCCCCGGTTGTAAACATATTCAGAATCATTTTTTGAGCAGTTGCGCTCTTCATTCTCGTGCTGCCCATTATCACTTCGGGACCAACAGGAACATCCACCAGAATATCTACATCAACATCTACCTGATCTCCTGAAACTGTAGTAACCAAGATAGTTTTACACCCGATTTTTGCAGCCTTTTTTAAAGCACCGTGAACATATGGTGTACGTCCGCTGGCTGCCAGCCCTATTACAATATCATTCGCGGTTACGTTTACCCGTTCAATCTCTTCTTCACCGAATTTTTCGTGATCTTCAGCCCCCTCTTGCGCCCGAAACATTGCTTTTTCACCTCCGGCAATAAACCCTTGTACGGTCTCCGGGTTGGTTCCAAAAGTTGGCGGACACTCGGCAGCATCAAGTACACCAAGCCTGCCGCTTGTACCTGCTCCAAAATAGAGAACTCTCCCTCCTTTTTTCAGAGCTTCTACAATCAAATCAATTGCTTCTGCTATTTCAGACAGTCGATTTTCAACACAATAGGCAACCTTCTTGTCTTCAGCATTGATAATTTCGGCAATGGTTCTTGAATCGGCCAGATCAATATTACTACTGGCCGGATTTCGCTGCTCAGTAAGCAATGTTTCTAATTTTGTAAAGAGCTTAGATTTTTTACTCACAATCGTTGTTTTCTGCTTGTCCACCAGTTGGTTGTATTGGAGGCACTGTGCGTTTTCTGATTATTTTTAGGTATTGGTTTTGAGAAAGATTTTTTAAGTATGGCCGAAAGTATTGCAGCCACTTCGGGCTCTTTAAAACCGTTCAGTAAATCGGGAGTATAGTGGTCTGAAATAAAGTGTGTGTCGTATTTACCAAGCTTAAACTCATGATTATTCATAACAAATTTACAGAAAGGAATTGTTGTACGCACACCGCTGATTTCGTATTCATCCAAAGCTCGCACCATTTTTTCGATTGCTTTATCTCTGTCTGCTGCGTGAACACACAATTTAGAGATCATCGGGTCGTAATTAATCGACACATTTTGCCCCTCTTCAATTCCTGCATCAACACGTACTCCAGGGCCGGATGGTATTCTGTGTTTCTCCAGTTTACCCGTACTCGGCAAGAATTGATCAGCAGGATCTTCAGCATAAATTCTGCACTCAATCGAGTGTCCTCTCCGGATAATTTCATCCTGCGTAAAGGGAAGTTTTTTCCCTTCGGCAACATCAATTTGAAGCCC
>SLGA01000315.1 GCA_007123985.1 Balneolaceae bacterium
CCATCAGATAAAAATTTTCCCAATCATCGGAGGGGGTTTTTACTTCACTAATAATTTGCTCCCGTGTGTCAGGATCACTCAATCGCTCTATCCATCGGTTGTGGCCTCCGTCCTGAGTCCAGGGTGGAAAGATAGCAGCAAGGCTCGTTGCAGCTGCATTATAAGTGTACATATTGGCAGTAATCGGCTGCCCATCGGCACGGGCATCATCAACCATTTCGATTACTGTGTCGAGTTTATACCAGTTATCCTGTCCGGCTGCTTTCAGATGATGGATTTCTGCATGCAGATCTGCTTCGCGCCCGATGGTAATCAACTCTTCTACAGACTCTACAAATCGGTTTCCTTCACTTCGGATGTGTGATATGTACATACCGTTAAAGTTGCTCACTACTTTTGAGAGTTCGATCAGTTCATCAGTGGATGCATAGAAAGCCGGTGCGTAAATAAGTGAAGTGCCAAGACCCATTGCACCTTCATTCATTGCCTCTTCAACGAGCGTTTTCATATTTTCCAGCTCATCGGGTGTGGGTGGCCGGTCGTCATAACCAATTTCATGAATCCGAACTGTGGTAGCACCAACAAAAGAGCCGATATTGGTTGAAACGCCATTCTCTTCCATCCAATACAAGCCTTCACCAAGCGTGCGCCACTTGTGTTTTTCAGGATCATCACCCCATCGTTCATTTCTCATCTGCAGGTTTAGCGGCCCGATGGATGATCCTTCGCCAAACAGTTCCAGGGTAACACCTTGCTTGATTCCGCTCATGGATCTACCGTCTGCCATCAGAGGGTTGGCACCCCAGCTTAGCATGTTTATAAAACCGGGACTTACTGCCATGCCATCAGCGTCGAGTTCACCATTTGTGCATGTTCCGGGTTCTATGTCTCCAATTTTTTTAATTCGATCATCAATTATCCCGATATCAGCGCGGTATCCGTCAGCCCCGGTACCATCGTAGATGATTCCGTTTCTGATAATATTATCGTAACAAAGTTTCTCCTGTACAGGCGCAGGAGGTAAGTTCAGTTGCAGAAATAGTGCGATTAATAGAGTGAGTTTCATGAGATTTATTTTCGTTTGTCGCGAATGTAGAGAGCTTTTGCGTGTCCGTCACCCGTTTTTCGCTCTTCAAAATCAAAAAGACCCATTGCGTTCAGCAATTCACCCAGTTTTCGGTACCCGTAATTTCGCGGATCAAATCCGGGTGATTGTTTGGCAATGTAACTGCCAACAGGTGCCAGGTGTGCCCATCCGCTCTCATCTGATGAAGCATCAATGGCATTTCGAACAAGATTCACAAGTTTGGTGTCTTGCTTTAAGGATGTTGTTGGGCGCCGTTTCCGTTGTTCACGCTCGTCCTCATCTTTTGCGAGTACTTCAGTGTAAATAAATTTATCGCATGCAGCCACAAAGGGTTCGGGAGTTTTTTTCTCACCAAACCCATACACCGTAAGCCCCGATTCTCGGATGCGGGCTGCAAGTTTCGTGAAATCACTATCACTTGAAACGAGGCAGAAACCATCGAATTTTCCGGTGTATAGCAGGTCCATCGCATCAATAATAAGGGCGCTGTCAGTTGCATTTTTCCCTTTTGTGTAACCAAATTGCTGAATCGGCTGGATGGAATATTCCAGTAGCAGCTCTTTCCAGCTTCTTAGCTGGGGCTGGGTCCAGTCACCATAGATTCTCTTTACATTGGCTGTGCCATATTTTGCAATTTCTGCAAGTAGATTTTCGGTAATTGCGGGCTGGGCGTTATCGGCATCAATTAAAATTGCCAGACGGTGTGTTTTTTCGCTTTCCATAACAAATTTTGAATTCTCTTTTGCCGAAAGGTACTAAATCAAATGGATAAGAATTTAACCGGGCTGTGCAATATCATTTAATTAACCAGAAAATGAGGTTCAGTATATCGAAACTGCTGATTGAATTTGGCGAAACTAAGCCTCAGAAATGGAATGAGGTTGATAATGGTTTAAAAAAGTGTGATATAGTAGGAATAGAAACAAGAACGAACCGAATATTTATGCCAAAGTGTGAAATTTACCAGGATATTAAAGGAGAATGGAGATGGAGAAGGACTGATAAAAAGGGTGAAATTCTCGAATTTTCCACACAGGGTTTTGAAAAAAGAGAAGATTGTGAAAAGAATGGCAAAGAAGAAGGTACTTGCACAAGTTATAAGCTTGTAGTGTGACCTTTAGTTACGTTTCCGGTTCAAGGTAGGCAACTGCTATAGCCGCAAATTGTGCCGGTTTATCAATAAAGGCATAGTGTCCTGCACCATCTAAAAGAATAAGGGCGCAATTTTTCAATCCGGCTTCCATTCGTTTTGCCTGCTCTAAAGGTGTGGCGACATCATCTTTTCCCCACAGCAATAATATTTCATGAGAAATTTTTGGCAACTCTTCATCAAGATGTTCAGTTACCACATTAACGAATGTCTGCCGCATTACTCCGCCAAGTTTTTGGTAGTCTGATGAACCCAGATTTTTCCATAGTGTACTTTTTCTGAGGCTCGCCAAACCCTTTTCTCTGAGGGTTGTGGGCAGTATTAAAAAGGGGAGTTTTAACAGTTTGGCTGTGTATTTTTTTAAATAATATTGGGTACTTCTTTTTGGGATTAGTCCGGCTGCACCGGTAAAAATCACCTTATCAATTCGGGAAGAAATTTCAGGCCGTGTCAGCAGCTTTATGGCAACCCGTGCCCCGAAAGAGTGCACAAGCAGGTCAAAGGGGCCGTCCGGAATGTGTTTCTGTACGAACGAGTCAATGGCATCAGCATAATCGGAAACGGTCCATGGTTTTTTGGGTTTGCCTGAATTTCCGAAACCTGGAAAATCGGGGAGAAAACAGGTTCGAACCGATTGTAAACGTCCCAGAACAGGTGCAAATGAGCTTGAGTTGCTTCCCCAGCCATGTAAAAATAGAAGCGGTTTGCCCTTACCGGATTTGCTCCAGCTTATGATGGTACCGTTGATCTCGGTATTGAAACTGCTCATTTTAAAAAAAAAGTGTAAGGTTTGGCGAATATTTGGTTCATAAAGATAAGGAAGCATTTCTATTGTTTGTGTTGAAAATGTTCGGAATGTTCACTGATAGTTTTTAAAGAACCGGGAGTTCCAAATGAGAAGAAAACTTTTCTTTTTACTTGAAAAACTTGAAATAAGCCGATCTGAAAGGATTGCAGTTTCATCTCTTTTTGCAATATTGCTGATGTTATCCGGGTTTAAGGCATTTTATCAGCCTTCAGTTGCTATAGATCATGAATACTACGCTGAACTTGAAGAACTCTTTTTGGAGCGAAGTAAAGCTGTAGAACGAGAGAATCAGCAAATTTTAGCAAGGTACGAACCGGTTAATCAGGCCGAATTGCCGGCTGCGCAAACGGCTATTTCTGAGCCGGATACAGTTATCGAAAGAAATGAAAAAGAGAGACCTGCAGATGACCGTAGCAATAAAATCAACATTAACAGTGCAACGTCTGCTGAGCTCCAGGAACTACCGGGAATTGGCCCTGCCTATGCACAACGAATTATTGATTGGCGTGAAGAGAACGGGAGGTTCACATCAATGGATCAACTGCTTGAAATTCGTGGTATTGGGGAGCGTCGACTTGAGGTAATCAAACCACTCATTACCTTGTAAGTTTATCATTTTTTAAAACTTGTTAGAAATATTTTAAACGGCATATGCATTCGTTATTTTTATTTGGCGGGTATTAAAAAAGAAACAAACCCGTTTTAGATGAGGAATTATCTTTTTTGAAATTATCAAAAGAACGGAGCATGTCGAACAGAATATTATGGGCTGATGACGAAATTGATCAGCTTAAATCGCACATCATTTTTCTTGAAAATAAAGGGTTTAACATAACTCCTGTAACCAACGGAGAGGATGCGGTTTCACTTATAAAAACCAGACCTTTCGACATCGTATTCCTTGATGAACAGATGCCCGGGCTAGACGGACTGGCTACACTTGAGCAGATTCAAAATATACAACCTTCGCTGCCGGTAGTGATGATTACCAAAAGTGAGGAGGAGTCCATCATGGAGGATGCTATCGGGAATAAAATATCAGACTACCTGATAAAGCCGGTAAATCCCAACCAGATTTTACTCACGGTTAAACGAATTCTGGACAAACGAAGAATTCAAAATGAGAAAGCAGCACAATCGTACCTGAAAAATTTTAACGAGCTTTCTGCAAAATTTACCGACCGCACTACCTGGCAGGAGTGGATCGAAATATATAAAACCCTTACCCACTGGGAGCTCAATCTTGAGGCAAGTGATGATGCACTTCAGCAGGTATTACAAGACCAATTTCAGCAGGCGAATCAGGCATTTGGACGATTCATTCAATTAAATTATCAATCTTGGCTAAAGCGTCTGCCCGGCGAGCATCCCACATTGAGCCCGGATTTAATGAAACGTAAAGTATTTCCGCATCTTGAAAAGGATAAAACAGTTGTATTTTTTCTCATCGATTGTATGCGTTTAGACCAGTGGCTGCTCTTTCAAAAAATGTTGAATGAGTTTTATACGATAGAAACCGATTTCTATTACTCCATTTTACCGACAGCCACACCATTTTCCAGGAATTCGATTTTTTCCGGACTGTTTCCTCTCGAAATACAGCGACGATATCCGGATTTATGGGAAATGGGCCAAGATGAAAAATCCCTGAATCGTCATGAAGAAGATCTTCTGAAAAAACTGCTTAGCCGTAACCAGCTTCCCGATCAGGTTAAATACGAGAAAATAATTCAGCCGGAAGAAGGCAACCGCATTGTAGATAAACTTTCCAACTACACGCAATCGAGCTTTACAACCATAATCTATAATTTTGTGGATACCCTTGTGCACAGCAGGTCAGATTCTGAGGTGCTGAAGCAGCTTGCCCCCGATGTTTCTGCCTTCAGATCCCTTACAGAAACGTGGTTTCAGCATTCATCACTTTTTAAGATGTTTAGAGAACTGGCCAATGAAAATGTTACAGTAGTTGTATCGACCGATCACGGCAGTATTCGATCTATGCGGGATACCAAAGTATTTGGCGACCGCGATGCAGCCACAAACCTACGCTATAAATATGGCAGAAATCTGAAAGCACAAGATAATGCCGCTATCTTTATTGATAAACCCGGCGATTATCAACTACCTGTAGATCCACCGGCAAACAGTTACATTATCGCCAAGGAAGACTATTTCTTTGTATATCCAAACAACTACAACAAATTTCAGAATCGATACAGAGATACATTCCAGCATGGAGGTGCATCTATGGAGGAAATGATTCTGCCTGTAGCCACACTGAAACCGCGACGCTGAAACCATGAAAAGTGTAGTTAGCCGAAGCGAAGCAGAAACAATGGCCATTGCAAAAAAATTTGCAGAGGAAATACAGAAGGGTGATGTAGTTTGCCTGCAGGGAAATCTCGGTGCCGGTAAAACACAATTTGTGCGCGGATTTGTGCAGGGATTTGGGCTCTCGGGTGATGATGTGAGCTCGCCAACGTTTACCTTAATCAATGAGTACAAGGGCTCTATGCCCATCTACCACTTCGATTGTTATCGACTTGAACATTACGTAGAAGCTCTTGAAATTGGTGCCGAAGAATATTTTTA
>SLGA01000328.1 GCA_007123985.1 Balneolaceae bacterium
TGCCATGTGGGGGCTCGGAACCGGTATGGAATTTGATTGCGGATGTTTCGGTGATCTTGACAGCACTTCATTTATCGGACAGCTTTTGGGCAGCGAAATGGGCTGGAAAATGACAATACGCAACGGAATCTTCACAGCAATGTCGCTATTCTTATTCTGGAAGCCATCAATGAGCACCCCTTAAAAGCACATTTACTTCTTCGCTTTTTCTGCTATGGTTACATCCACCGCTGATGATACATCAGAACTGAATGTAAATCCTTCCTCAATCAACCTGATACGACTTTCATTCATTAGCGCACTGCGCACCCGACCCAGGCTATTTTCCTGATCTTTTGATGAGATCCAGAAAAAGACCTGGATTTCCACATAATTCGGTGTAAATCCTTTGATTGAAGCTCCCACCCTTGGACTTTTCAACACACCGCGCGTTGTTTTGGCAACTTCTACAAGTAGCTTGATTGCCTTATCGGTATCATTAGTATAATCGATTCCGACAGTGAAACTGCCTCTTCTCAAACCATCGAGTGTATAATTATGGAGAGGCTTCGTAAAGAGCTGCGCACTTGGGATAAATACGTCACACCCATCGGAAGTGCGAATATGAGAATGGCGAAGTTGTATACTTTTCACCTGGCCGGTAATACCGCCGGTCTCTATCACATCATTCGTGTTGAATGGTCGGCTGAAGGCCAGAAAGAACCCGGCAAGGAAATTTTCTCCGATATCTTTGAAGGCAAACCCGAGCATTACGGCAGTTAAACCGCCTCCCGCAACAAGACTTGCAGCAAGTGTACTGTAACCGATTAAATTCAGAAAAGTTACAATCCCGAAAAAGAGTGCAATGCCCTTAATCAGCTTTTTGAAAAATGCATGATACGTTTCGGGCATTGAACTTCTTCGGAGTATCTGTTCCACACCCTTTGAAATGAGCTTTCCTATAAAATAAATTGCGCCGGATACAAGAAGTGCGATAACCAGTCTCGGCAAAAATTCCAGAAAGAGTTCGAATTCAGCTAAAAAAGAGTCGGCCAAAATTTCGAGCATGGAAACAGAAGAATTGGTGTAATCTGAAATAGCCATTTTTATTTGCAAGATTGTAAGCCTTGCATAAAAATCCTAATCCGTTTTGTTCGCTCAATCTACACAGTTACAGGCTGTAATCTCTGCTCAATCAAATCGCGGCGTGGCTCAAGCCAGGGTGGCAAAAAGAGCTTTTTGCCCATCTCTTCTTCACTTTCTGCAACCGACTTATAGCCCGGGCCATCTGTAGCTATTTCGAAAAGCACTCCACCCGGAGTTTGAAAATAGACCGACATAAACACGTGTCTGTCGATGAGTTGTGTGGGAGATAAACCCAACTCTATCACTTTCTGGCGCATAGCTTTCAGATCATTTTCATCTTTTGCGCGGAAAGCAATATGATGTACATACCCCCTGCCGTTCGTGCCGCTTTTTGCATCTTCAGCCTTTTCGATGATAATCGAATGTCCCAGATCGCTTTGTGTGGTGAGTAATATTTCACTGTCGCTCTCGTCCGTCAGTTTAAAATCCATTACGTCCTGAAGAATATCTATTGTAGCAGTATAATCAGTAAGATGAAGATTCGAACCCCAAAAACCTCTGATCGAAAATATTTCCGGGATTGTACCTCCTTTCCAGGCCGGTACATTTTTTGATTTTTCATCTTCTACCAGCTCGAGTTTCAATCCATCTGTATCGTAGAAAGGCAAAACTTTTTTCCCAAAACGCGTTATGGGTGTATCAAATTTAACATCCTGTTCTGCAAATCTGTCAATCCAGTAGTCGCATGATCCTTCCGGAACTGTAAACGATACTGCACTCACTGTACCTGTTCCAGGCTTAGCCTGCATCGCCATCGGCCAGGGGAAAAATGTAATGCTTGAACCGGGTGCACCTTCTCCGTTTGCGTAAAACAGATGATAGGTTCCCGGATCATCCTGGTTCACTGTTTTAAGTACAAGGCGTAATCCTAAAGTTTTCACATAGAAATCTGCATTTACTTGTGGATCACCTGAAATAATCGAAATGTGATGTATACCTTTGTTTTTCATTTTTTCAGAAATACGTTCGTTGTAATTTGTTTAATGTTAAACTAATTTTATCCAGTAATCGTTCCTTTTATTCCATCTCAGCGGGTCGATCAAACATCCCAGTAATACGTTCTGTGTGTTTTATGATGATAACAGCCAAGTGCTTCGAGGCTGCGTTGCATTAACCAGTTTTTTTCACTAACCCATGTCCCCTCAAGATATTCAAGTGTGGGTGCAGCTTCTTTTGTCATCTGAATACCGCGCACAAATGTTAGTGCTTCAAGCCCAAGTTTTCTGTATTTGGGAAGAGTTCCGTAAACGGTTGTACGCAGATGTTTTGCCCGTTTTTTAAATCGCAGAATTTTAGGCAGGTGCCACCACCTGAGTTTGCCACCGGTTTCAGCTGATATTTCATTCAGATCCGGAACACAAACAATAAATGATGCAGGCTCATCACCAACAAATGCAATCAGTACACTTTCGGGGATCATGATTTGCTTGAGCTGTTTTACCATTTTCTGTACATCTTTGCTGCTCAATTCGGTAAATTCGTGCTCTCTCTCTTCGATATCTTGCTCACGCCACGCCCGGTTATAAATACCTCTGATGTATTCGGCATCTCTTTGAAGGTTATTCATGTCTATCGGGCGAAGGGTAACCTCCGATCGGCTCTCAATTCTGTTGGTTATTCGAACAAGGCGTTCTGGCAGTGGCATTTCGAACTCTCGTTTATAGCTCCAGTGATCATCCAGTTTTTTTGCACCGGTTTTTTCAAAAAGACTTTTGTAATAAGGCGGATGATAGTGCATGCCATAAATAGGTGGTTCATCATAGTTCTTAACCAACAGCCCCCAATAGTTCATATTTTCACCGAAATTTACTGGTCCCCTAAATTTTTTATACCCATGATCACCATGCCACTGCTTTGCAAAATTAACCATACCATCTGCTACTGCTTCATCATTAATCAATTCAGTAAATCCAAAACCGCCCATGGGAGGATCGAAAACGGTATCACGTGTGGAGTGATTCATCACGGCAAAGCGGGCAACCGGTTTAGAACTATCGTACATCAGATAACGCTCGCACCTGCCCTTTTCAAATAATGGATTTTTTTTCGGGTCGAATATATTTTCAATCTCAAACCGTAGCGGCGGAATCCAATTCGGGTAATCTTTATAGAGAGTTGCGGGAAATTCGTGAAACTCTGAGATTTGATTGCGGTTTTTTACTTTTTCAAATCGGAAAGCCATTGTAATGCGTAAAGCTATGAAGTTTTAGTTTATCACTACCCTGATTCGTGTAGTGTTTCATTTGTCAAAATTTTTATCTGCAAAGATCTTATCATTACCATACCGAATTGAAAGTACAAGCCGCCCGGGTTTGGTACAAACAAATTTCCTTAACCTTGAACAGTTCCGAAGAGAATCACGATACATCTGGTAAAAGAAAGTGGATTACATTGCTCTTGCTGCTAAGCTGCTTTGCCGCCGGAATTTTATTGTGGAATACAAAGCACGTTGAAAAGAAACGGCTTACCGATTCTGCACAACTCGATTCTCTAATCACTCTTGTACTTGAAGACTACAGAATACCTACCTCACAGGTACGTTTACAAACCATTTTGATAGATTCTGTTTTTTCCCGAAACGTCTATACAGTACGAGTGCCTTCACAATTTTCAAAGACTTCATTTCATCTCAGCCTGCATGAACACTCATGGCCATATTCTGTTCAAACCGCGGGAACAGTACAGTTTCCGGAGAGAAACCTTCGTATACATCTAATCTATAATAATACAGTGATGCGTTCAGTTCACCTAAATACAGATACCCGGTTAAATCTCTCGGCCGAATAAAGCTTCAAACTTAAAAACTTCACAGAGTTATTAAGCAGATGTTTGCCTAATTTAAAGGATCAAATACAAGTAATTAATAAGCTGCTATGAAATGGATTGAGCCTCAAAAGTATCTGAAAAAGCTACAGCTTACTGAATATCCTCAGCCCGATTTAATCCGTCTGAATTACCCGGTGCTGATGTGTCACGGATATGGTGGTTTTTCTATGCTGGTAAGTCCGTCGCCGCTGCATAATTCCTGCATGCGTTTGCGAAGTTACGGAATAGAGGCATTTGCACCCAATATTGTTCCTTACGCCACTATTGAGATAAGAGCTGAACAGTGGGCTGAAGTTATCAAACAGCTCAAAAAAAAATATAGTTACGAAAAAATGAATGTGGTTGCTCACAGCATGGGTGGGCTTGACATGCGTTATGCTATCTCAAAGCTGGACATAGCCGACTCTGTATCTTCACTTACAACAATTGCCGCACCGCACAGAGGCACCAGCCTCGCAGAACTTGTTCTTACTGCACCTGATACAATAAGGGAAAAACTGGCAGAACTTGTTGACTGGTTTGGTGAAAGTATATTTCCATCACAAAAAAGTGATGCTGTAGCTGCAGTTGAGCAGCTTACGAGAGAGTACGTAAACAACGAATTTAACCCAAATGTACCCGATGCAGAGGGAATTCCATACTTCTCTTACAGTGCTGCAGTGGGCAAAGGAACCAAACAACCACTTAATACAATCTACAAGGTCCAAAATCAGCTGATATTTCAACAGGAAGGCGAAAATGATTCTTTCGTGACTGTTGAGAGTGCTAAGTGGGGAACGCACATAAGAACACTGGATATCAGCCATTTAGAACAAATAGAAATCCAGGTGAGTAAGGAGCGAAAACCGAAGGTTGAAAATTTCTGGAAAGAGTTGGTACTAAATCTGCAGAACGAAGGGTTGTAGCTTAAAGCTCTATATCTTTTAGATCATTAAGCAGTGAATATGAAGTAAGATCGTACTGAATGGGAGTTAGTGACGCAAAACCTTTCTCTATCACAGAAATATCGTTGTTTTCATCTTCATCAATCAGCTGGAATTTTCCGGTCATCCAGTAATAGGAGCGGTTATTCGGGTCAATTCTGCCTTCAAATTCTTCGATGTAGCGGCTGTCTGCCTGTCTGGCCCATTTAATACCTTTCAACGCACCTGACGGAGCATTTAAATTCAGAGTAACTCCTCTGGGCAAACCGTGATTGAGCACGTAACCAATTACTTTTCTTGCTGCTTCCTGTGCACCGGTTAGGTCTGCATCTTCATCAAAGTCAGTGCAGGATACTGCAATAGAAGGATATCCTAAAATTGTACCTTCAGTTGCCGCACTTACAGTACCGGAGTAGAGAATATTAATCCCTGCATTACTGCCATGGTTGATGCCGCTCACTACAAGATCAGGCTTTCTGTTTAGCAGCTGATTGTGTGCCAGTTTCACCGAATCAGCTGGAGTACCGGATACCGCCTGGCCGTTAAACCGATTATCGATGCGGAAAGCCCTGGTTCGGAGTGGTGTTTGTATGGTAATGGCATGGCCTACTGCACTTTGCTGGCGATCGGGCGCAATAATTTCAACATCTCCAAATTCATCCGCTACTTCTGCAAGAGCTTTGATTCCGGGAGAAAAGATACCATCGTCGTTACAAACTAAAATCAGTGGTTTTTGGTGAGACATTCAGCGGTTCTAAAATTTATGATTTACTCTCAGTATTGTTCTTTTTCATTTGGAAAATCACCGCTCTTCACATCATGTATATACTGGCCAACAGCGGTGGTCATAGTAGAGTGCAGGTCAGCATAGCGCCGTAAAAATCGTGGTGAAAAATCTTTATTTAATCCGAGCATATCATGTGTTACGAGTACCTGCCCATCGCAGTGAGGCCCTGCACCAATACCAATGGTAGGCACCGATACAGAATTGGTTACTTTTTTGGCAAGATCACTGGGAATTTTTTCAAGCACAATGGAGAAAACTCCGGCATCTTCCAAACGTTTTGCATCGCTAAGGAGTTGTTCTGCCTCTTTTTCTTCTTTTGCACGCACTTTATACGTGCCAAATTTATAGATGCTTTGTGGTGTAAGTCCCAGGTGCCCCATTACAGGAATACCTGCATCAACAATTCTGCGTACGGTTGATGAAATGGATTTACCTCCTTCAAGCTTTATGGCATGGGCACCGGCTTCCTTCATCATACGGCCTGCACTAATCAGGGCTTCTTTTGTGGTTACCTGGTAGCTCATAAACGGTAAGTCGGCAATTACCAATGCTCTTTCAACCCCACGTACCACACAAGATGTATGGTAAATCATGTGATCGAGCGTCATCGGAACGGTTGTTTCAAAACCTGCCATTACATTACTGGCCGAATCTCCCACAAGAATAACATCAATACCCGCCGTATCAATAATACCTGCCATGGTAAAATCGTAAGCAGTGAGCATGCTTATCTTGTCGCCGCTTTGTTTCATGTCTACCACGGTTTGGGTAGTTACTTTATCTGCTCTGCTATTTTTCCTCTGGGTGCTCATGCGTTTTCCTTTGGCACAATTGCAGCAGATGCTTCCAGCTGGCATACTACCTTACCATCAACGGTAGCTTTACCTATCATTGTTGCAAAATTTCGGCGCATATTTTCAAGTTTTACTTCCATAATAAGCTGATCCCCGGGTACAACCTGCTGCCGGAATTTTGCATTTTTAATACCAGTAAAAACGATCAGGTTTTCTTCAGGCTTTTCTACTTTAGATGTCATCAGCATAATACAGCCGCTTTGTGCCATTGCCTCAACCTGTAAAACCCCCGGCATAATTGGGGCACCGGGAAAGTGCCCGTTAAAATACTCTTCGTTCACGGTTACATTTTTCAGAGTTACAATTCGCTCTTCCTCAAGTTCAAGTACTCTGTCAACCAGTAGGAACGGATATCTGTGTGGCAAATAGTTTTTAATTTCTTCGATTTTCATCATCACTTTTTAACTTTTGTATTGCTTTCACTTAATCAAACAGTTTTTTTTACAGTGTTTAAACGAATGCCTGCCTGAATGTTACGGACTAAGAATATATACATTTTAAGCCACCGTACCTATATACACATAGGCTATTCCACCTGTTAAGCTTTCTGCTTTCCGATCGCTGAAGACTCCTGCACTATCCATAAGTTCGAGAAATTTCTGACCGGCGGGAAATTTTGCACTGGTTTCCGGCAGATACGTATAAGCATCTCTGTTCCCGCTGATGAGCCCGCCAATGGCTGGCATTACATGCTTGCTGTAAATCTGAAATGGTACACGCACCACACCTTTGGGCTGGCCAAATTCCAAAACTACAACACGACCACCCGGCTTCACAACCCGTGCCATCTCTTTCAGGCAAACCAGCGGATCATCTACGTTCCTGATCCCAAATGCAATGCTTGCTATTGTAAACGAGTTGTCATCGTAGGGTAAATCCATGGCGTCGGCTACTTCAAAATCAACAACCATCTGCTGCTTATCTGCTTTACCGGGTGCATGTTCAATCATTTCTTTGCAGAAATCTGTACCGAGTACATACCCCTCATGCCCTACAGTTTTTTTGAACTCAAGAGCCAAATCGCCCGTGCCGGTTGCACAATCTAAAACGCGGTCGCCCGGTTTAGCACCGCTCTCAAGTACAGTTTTTTTACGCCATGCATTGTGAACTCCAAAAGATAAAATACCGTTAATCCGGTCATAATCGTCCGCAATGTCGGCAAACATTGATCTTACTTTTTCACTCATAAAATTCTTCCGTTTAATCCTGTTAGATGTTCTGTCTTGTTTAGATAGACAGGTTTAAATACTCCATCATCATGAATAAGCTGATTGACAGCTCCATTTGTATGCTCTATAAGGTGCATGTTTTGAAGGCCGTGCCCAAGCCAAACCGATAGTAAAATACGAATAAGGCGTCCATGAATTATCAGTACAATAGTTTCTCCATAATGTGATCTCAAATACTCTCTTACAGCTGTATCTGCTCTTTCGAATACTTCAGCCGGCGACTCGCCTCCCGGCACTTTCACATTCAACTCACCATTCCTCCAGGCACTGTCCAGCTCCTTAATTTCATCTAAAACATCAGAGAATGGCACACCTTCAAAATCTCCAAAATCCATCTCGTCCAGATCTGCATTTTTTGCTATCAGAAGGCCCGACTCAGTACTGTAGTAACTTGCTGTTTCTTCTGCCCGAATTAGTGAACTGCTTGCAAGAAAATCTGTTTCATAATTCTGAAGGTATACAGATAAGTGCATTGCCTGTTCTTTACCCGTATTATTCAGGGGTGCGTTTATGCCCCTTCCCTGCAGCATTCCTTTCCGGTTAAACTCAGTTTCACCGTGCCGCGCAATGAAGAAGCGGGTTTTGCTCATTTCTTTTTTTTCTTCTGATTGTATTCAATAACTGCTTTCTGAACATGCCTGTCCAGTTTTTCAACTTCTTTGGGTGGCATATTCTGGTACATGGAGTACCTTATCAGAACCATTTTAAGAGTTCTGTCATTCAGCGGTAGTTTATCTCCCTCCTTGTTCGATTCAAATTTATCCCACAGCCTTCTCAGCAATCCTATTTTATAGAGGAAGAATGTGATTATTCCCAAAATAACGGCTGTATACATACCCCATATTCCCATAAAACTTAAAACCACAGCTGCCAGTAATAGCTGAAAGAAGTCGTGATTGATTAATTTTAAAATTGGGGTAGAAGGTAAATTTACAAATGCACTCTTTTTCTGATACCAAACGTAATGAAATAACAAAGAAATCCCGGCGGCAAGCCAGGGATTAATTGCAAACGCGAGTGCGAAAAATAGTACCATAGCAAGCGAATCGGCACTGTCTATCCATGTTACAGCTTTACCGATTAGCTCTTCAAACGGGTACACTTTTAACAGTCCGGGTACATAATCATTTACGGATTTTCTGGTTGCATGGAACCAGTGACCGCTCGATGTTACTGTTGAAAATGGGGTTTCGAGAATATTTAGTGAGTGAGATCGCTTTGAATTCATACCGCTTAAGATAGGCTCAATTCTGTAAAAATGGTACCGTCATGCTTTGGCAATCGTTAGGATACCTGCAGATGCTATTCCTTCAGAGAACAGTGTGCCTGCAAGTTCAAACGTCGTAGCCCCGGTTGTGTACACGTCGTCGATTATCAGCACGAACTTTCCTTCAAACCGATCTTTCCTGTTCAGCCGAAAAGCACCCTCTAAGTTTTCAGACCTGTCGGAAAGACTTAACCCTGTTTGGGTTTTTGTTTGCTTTACCCGAGAAACAGCCCCGGGTGCTGCGATCTCCCAATTTGTGGCTCTTTGCAGCCCATTTGCAATTGCCCGAGCCTGATTGTACCCTCTTTTTCGTTCCTTTTTTTGGTGCAGGGGAACGGGCAATATGATAGGATTGCACGTCTCTATTTCCGTATATAAATGGCTATCTGCTCTTTGTTTGAACTGTTTACCTGCCAAAAATCCAAGCTCTTCACCCACGCCCATCATGAAATTGTATTTCAGATCGTGCAAAAGTTTTTGCAGATATCCGCCCTTATCAAATTGCCACATTGAAAATTGAAATTTCACGCCCGATGGCAATATGTCGTCATTGCTGAACTCTGCACTTTCAAACCGATCGAAAAAGCACCAGTTGCAGATACTTTTTCCAGTTGATGCAGTAGATTGACCGCAACAAATACAAGTTTCGGGAAACACTATTCCCACAAAGGGCTTAAACAGTTTACGAATACTCTTCATATAGGTATGAGCTGTAAATCGTAAAAATCTTACACTATTTTCACATATTTTTTAATGTATCTTTAGGCTCGGTTTAGGATTCGTTAGATTTATTTATTGCAACCCGAAAACAGACTTTTTTTATGCCTTCAATTGGTAAAGACCTTCAAAAAATCCGCAATCATCTCGGTTACACAATTCAGGATATTCAACAATTCACGAAAATCCCTGTAGATACCCTTCAATCCATCGAAAATAACACCATTTTTGAACGATCCGCTGAAGGAACTACGTATATACGAAGTTTTATCAGAAGCTATGGGCGTTCACTGCGCATAGATGACGACACTCTGATCAAAGCTCTCGACCAGCAATCGAATGGTAACTATAGTAATCTTTTGCTTCAGGATTTTCCCGATCTGGTATCATCTACACCGAATGAAAATCTGAATCCCCCAATCTCTGCTGATGAGCCGATTTCCAGGCAGGTTGAAGATAGTGATGCAAGTAAACCGGAAACGGAACCTGTAAAAAATCAACAACTCGACAAAACTGTTACTGAGACAGCTGAGCAACCGGATGAGCCAACAGACGAGCCGGAAGAAGTTCTCTCTGAGTCTCCTAACATCAGTACCGCTGCGGCTGGAGATTCTGATAAAATCGTTACAACAGAAACACCGGCAAATGAGCCATCACCTGCAAAAAATACAGCCGAACCCTCCCTTGACAGTGTAAACTGGGCCGACCTTGGAAATAAAGCTCATCACAGAAAGAGATCATCTTCTGGATGGATTTTCGGTATCATTATTTTGATTGCACTGGCCGCTGTAGCCGTTTATTTGTGGATGAATAATGATCTGTTTAGCTCTGCAGATGATCAGGGGAATGATCCGCCGATAACTGAATACCAATCATCTCCGGGGAGTGTTTCTCTCGACCTTACGAACAACAATCTTCAGGAAGATAGCGAAACGTATGAAGATCAACCGGCTGCTCCCGCATCAACCAGTCTCGATGACATGCTTTTCATAACTGTTTATGCCGCTTATGATGTTGTTGACCCCGTTCGGGTTTGGAGTGACTTAAAACCCCGCCTTGATCCTTACTGGCTGGAACAGGGTATGGCCCTGAATTTTGAATTTCAGGATACCGTTCGAATCAGAGGCCCCTATTCGAACATGCTGCTCTTTAAAAACGGGCATCGAATCAGCGACTTTCAGGAATACTTCATAGAAGAAGAAAATTATGTGGAACTTACCCGTGATTATTTCACTTCTGATCCGAAGTGGTCGAACAGTGTGCCGTTTGATCTACCTGCCGGAGTTTCTGCACCGGAAAGTGTAGAAAACAGGCCTACCTTTTAAAATTTACAATTTTCGATTGTATGGACAGAACCTCCGCTGAAAAACGGGCAGTCGTTTTACGCGATTTGTTAGAAAAGGCTAACCGTGCATACTACGTGGATGCCCAGCCATTTATAAGTGACAAAGAATTCGACAGTGCACTGGCTGAACTCGCGGAATTGGAAGAAAATTTTGATCTGGATACTGAAAATTCTCCAACTCAACGTGTTGGCGGTGAACCTACAAGCAGCTTTCCCAATGTAGAGCATCCTCAACAGATGCTCAGCCTTGATAACACATACAACGAAGAAGAACTTCGTGATTTCGACAGACGAGTTGGTGATATTCTGGGCCACAAAAATTTTTCGTATGCAGTTGAACTAAAATTTGACGGTGCATCCATCCGGTTGCGATATGAAACCGGGAATCTTGTTTTAGGTGCTACCCGCGGAAATGGATCAAAGGGGGATGAAATCACGCAAAATCTTAAAACAGTTCGTGATATTCCTCTGAAAATTGACCAAAATGTGCCCACTGTTTTTGAACTGCGCGGTGAGGCCTACATGGAGAAAGAAGCATTTATCAGACTAAATGAAAACAGAGAGCAGCAAGGTTTGCAGCCTTTTGCAAATCCAAGAAACTCTACAGCCGGATCACTTAAGATGCAGGATCCGCGCGAAGTAGCCCGCAGGCCAATACGATTCTTTGCATTTGACCTTCTGCTTGACGAACGCGATGAGGATCGCACCCACTTCTCCAAAATGCAACTCTTAAAAAATTGGGGGATTCCGGTTTGTGAACACTTCAAAGTTTGCAACTCGATTGATGAAGTTTTATCAATTATAAATGAGTGGGATAACCTTAGACGAACCCTCCCCTATGATACTGACGGTGTGGTTATCAAAGTGAATGAAGAAAGGTTTTATGAAGAACTTGGAAATACCTCAAAATTTCCACGATGGGCCATTGCCTACAAATTTGAGGCAGAACAGGCAGTAACCACTCTGGAATCCATCACACTTCAGGTTGGAAGACTTGGCAAAATCACCCCGGTAGCTGAATTAAAACCGGTACTACTTGCCGGAACCACGGTAAAACGGGCTTCACTTCATAATGAAGATGAAATTCTTAGAAAGGACATACGCCCGGGTGATTCCGTAGTTGTTGAGAAGGCGGGTGAAATCATACCCCAGGTAATTCATGTAGTAAATCCAGATAGAGAAAACAGATCACAGCCATTTCAAATGCCGAAAGATTGCCCGGCATGCGGAGAAAAGCTTGAAAAATTTGAGGGCGAGGTTGACTGGAGGTGCGTGAACCCGCAATGCCCGCCTCAGGTGAGAGAGCGATTAACGCATTTTGCATCCCGCGACGCACTGGATATCGAAGGGCTCGGTGAAGCGGTAGTTGAACAGCTCCTTAACGAAGGTTTGATTAAAACTTACGCAGATTTTTACAACCTTAAAGAAGAAGAGCTGATACCGCTGGAGCGAATGGCAGAAAAAAGTGCTCAAAATCTTATAGAAGCCATAGAGCGGAGCAAAGAACAATCACTCGATAGAATAATTTTTGCATTGGGCATTCGGTTTGTAGGCAAAACGGTATCAAAAGATCTGGCCACTCATTTTAAAACAGTGGAAAAGCTTATAAATGCCGATTTTGACGAACTTGTTGGCATAAACTCCATCGGGCCAAAAATTGCCGATTCTGTAATTGCATTTTTTAGTAATGAGAAGAACAGGCAGCTAATTAGCCGTCTTGAAAATGCCGGATTGAATTTTACCATGGAAGAAACAGAAAACCTGTCGCAAACATTACAAGACAAAAAATTTGTTTTAACCGGTACACTGCCTACCATGTCGAGAAGTGAAGCCAAAGAACTTATTGAGCTGCATGGCGGCAGTACCAGCTCTTCAGTTAGTAAAAATACGGATTATCTGCTGGCCGGAGATACACCGGGAAGCAAATACGAAAAGGCTAAAAAACTGAATATTCCTGTTTTATCCGAATCAGATTTATTGGCATTAATCGAAAAGAAGTAAACGAATCCTTTACACTATTAAGGGTTTGATATTATTCAAGTAATCAGATTAAACGGGGCTATTTGAAATGCTCAGATCCACAGATATGAGGTAATCTCTTTTATTTTGACGATACCCTCCTTATACTTTCAAATGTTTACACGTTCTTCTTACAGGCGTGGTGCATATAAATATATTTTATGAGCATTTTAAAAAAACTTGGTTTAGCACAAAAGAAAAGCGAATCTCTGCCTCCCATTGGTGCAAATAAAATTAAAGAGCAGCAGGAGGCTACTGAAAGAAAAAATAAGTATTTCAGAGTTATTACAGTGCTTGTTTTTTTGGGCGTGGTTCTCGCCTCTTTGCCTCAAACTACTTTTCAGCCGGTGGCAAGCTATTCTATCGGGGAACCCTGGAGAGCTGAAGACCTAACGGCTCCATTTACCTTTGCTATTCAAAAAACAGACAGCGAATTAGAAGAAGAGCGCGATGAAATCAGGCAGCAGACTGCCCCAATTTTTCATGTTGATAACAATGCCAGTGTAATTATCGAGTCCCGCATAGATTCTATTTACCGCACATTACAGCCGGTTTTGGATAGCTACCTGCAGTGGCAGGAATCCCGCGGGCAGGCTGATGAATCCGCTGCTGAAAGTGACAGCCTGCAATTTCTGCAGGATAAAGATTCCGCAAATTTGAGGCTCAGCAATGAGCACTGGAATGTACTTTTAGAAAATTATGCAACGGTAATTTTGAACAATCAACCGGAACGCCGTGCTGTGGTGTTTCAGATCAGAACTCAGCTATTCGACCTGATCGATCAGATTTTGGCGGATGGAATTATCGACAGAACAAAAGAAGGCATCGACAACAATGAAATCATCATCCGAAATCTTCGACAACTAACCGAACGATCTGTTTCACTTGCCAATATTCGCGATCTGGAAGAGGCTTCTGATTTTGTTCAGCTACAGCTAAACAGAGGGTTTGTACCGGATGTAGCCCGGATTGGATTTGAGCTTTTCAGGCAGGTTATCAGACCAAATCTCTATTTCAGCGAAACCGATACAGATTCATATCTCGAAGAGCAACTTTCCAACATCTCAACAACAAAGGGTGCTGTTGATCAGGGGCAGATTATTGTAAGAAGAGGTGATATTGTAACTGCAGAGACTGATAATATTCTCCGCAGCCTCGCAGAGGCACGCGCGCTAACTGCCACCGAACTTGAAAGGTGGCTGCGGTACCTCGGGGAAGCTATAGTAGTAATTATCGCCACGTTTATGTTCTTCATCTATATTTTTCTCTATAGAAAGAAAATCTACGATCTGCCGTCCATGTTTTTACTGGTGTTTCTTGTGATGGGAATTGTAGCCCTTGCGAGTGCATTAATCTACCCGTTTGAAAATGTAAACAGCTACATTGTACCCATTGCAGTGGCACCTATCATACTTACCATTATATTTGATTCCAGAGTAGGCTTGATGGCAACGGTTACTCTTGCAATTATTACCGGTATTGTACACGATTACAACTTTGAATACCTGGTTGCTACAATTGCTGCGTGCAGTTTAGGTGTATTTTCAGTAAGGGATATCAAGAAAAGATCCCAGTTTTTCTTCATCACACCGGGGATTGTTTTTATCTCTTACATGCTCGTAATTTCAGGGTTTGGACTTGCCCGTTTTACCGGTTGGGAGAAGTTTTTTGGTGATCTCTTTTTCATAGGCGTTAACTCGGTATTTATCCTCTTCACCTATCCCCTTATTCTTCTCTTTGAAAAGATGTTCAAAATCACCACTGATTTTACACTTCTTGAACTTGCCGATACCAACCTGCCTTTAATGAAAGAGCTTATGAGTAAAGCACCTGGCACGTTCCATCACAGTCTTCAGGTTGCAAATCTTTCTGAATCAGCAGCCTCAGATATTGGAGCAAACGCCCTTCTTTGCCGTGTTGGAGCCATGTATCATGATATAGGTAAGATGGTAAAACCCTCCTATTTTATCGAAAATCAGAACAAATCGAACGACCACGATAAGCTCAAACCCCGGATGAGTGCACTTGTCATCAAAGCACACATCAGTGAGGGGGTGAAAATCGCAAAAGAGCACAATTTACCTGATGTTATCATTGATCTAATTAAGACACACCACGGTACTTCGCTTATTCGCTATTTCCATCAAAAAGCAACTGAAGACTCCGCTTCAATACAAGAGGAAGATTTCAGGTACGATGGGCCAACTCCATTTACAAAAGAACAGGGAATTCTGATGCTGGCAGACGGAGTTGAGGCGTCGTGCCGTGCCATGAAAGATACCACCTACAGCAAGCTTGAAAATCAAATCAACCGTATTGTTGACGGTGCAATTAATGATGGTCAGCTGAGTAACTGTCCGCTTACCTTCCGGCAGATTCAAACCATAAAAGAGTCATTTCTCGGGATACTGAAAGGGGTCTATCACAGTAGAATTGAATATCCCGATGAAAAAAAAGACCCCAATAAAGGTAAGACCTCAGACAAATCAGCTGAAAAAGTAAACCCGGACGTGATTGAGGATAAAGAGAACGAATAGATGGCTCATTTTGAAGCAGAACTGAAACGTTATATGCAGTTCATTAAGCTTGAAAAAGGACTATCAGAAAACTCTGTTCTCTCCTATCGGAACGACCTTGAGCGTTATCTGAACTTTATATCAAAAGATCTTCAGCTAAAAAATCTTGGCGGGATTACACTTTCACATATTGAAAATTTTCTGGTTGAACTCACAGAACTTGGACTCGCCGTTAGTTCCATCGCACGAAATATATCAAGTATTCGCAGTTTCCACGAATTTGCAATGGTTGAAGGAATGGCAGATGCAAATCCCGCTGAACTTGTAGAGCTGCCAAGAAAGGCCGCAAAACTTCCGGAAGTGCTCGATACACACGAAGTAGAAAAAATTATCAATGCAGCCGACAGAACTATTTTTGCCGGAATACGTGATGCGGCCATTCTGGAAACACTCTATGCAAGTGGCATGAGAGTTAGCGAACTGACAGATCTTGAGCCGGATCGGCTCTTCTTTGAAATCGGATTTATACGAGTGGTAGGAAAAGGTAATAAAGAGCGCTTGGTTCCTGTTGGCGAAATTGCACAACAAGCGATTGAGCACTACACAGAGACTGCACGTAACGTTTTTTTGAATGATAAAAATCCTCAAAAAAGTGAGAATAAACTTTTTCTGAACCAACGAGGCGGTCCGTTAACCCGCATGAGTGTTTGGAATATTGTAAATAAGTACGCCAAAAAAGCGGGTATCAAAAAAAATGTCTATCCGCATATTTTTCGGCACTCGTTTGCAACACATTTACTTGAGGGCGGCGCAGATCTGAGAGCCGTTCAGGAGATGCTGGGCCACACTTCTATCACCACAACAGAAATCTATACCCATGTTGACCGCTCGCTGCTACACCAGGTGCACAAGCAATTTCATCCGCGGGCATAACGTATTTCTGAATTCCGGCTGCATGTGTATTATGATCCATTCAAATCAAATTAGTAATTGACAAGCTGGATACTGTAGCGTAAATTCATCGTGATATTACGATTAATAAATCCATGCCACCTCGATGAAAGTTCATATTCAATCACCGGATCAAATAAAACAGACTGTTAAAGAAAAATATGCCGCGATCAGTAATCAATCGAACGGAGATTCTTGTTGCGGTCCCGCCAATTGCTGTCCACCCGACGGTAATGTGGACTACACCATATTTTCTGATGATTACTCACAGCTTGAAGGTTATAACCCTGATGCGGATTTGAGTTTAGGGTGTGGGTTGCCAACAGAATTTGCCAACATAAAACCAGGTGATACCGTTGTTGATTTGGGATCCGGTGCGGGAAACGACGCGTTTGTTGCACGGAAGGTCGTAGGAGAATCGGGCAAGGTAATTGGCATTGATATGACCGAAGCAATGATTCAGAGAGCAACGCTTAACGCAATAAAGCTCAATTATTCGAATTTAGATTTTGTATTGGGCGACATCGAAGAGATGCCGCTTGATGATTCCATAGCCGATGTTGTGGTAAGTAATTGCGTACTGAATCTTGTTCCTGATAAAAAGAGGGCATTTGCAGAAACCCGTCGAATTTTAAAACAGGGTGGACACTTCAGCATTTCAGATGTTGTGATAATCGGGGATTTGCCAAACGCACTTAAAGTAGATGCCGAGATGTATGCAGGATGTGTGGCAGGAGCAATCAGAAAAGATGAATATCTGAATATTATAAAAGACTCCGGTTTCGAAAACATTGCCGTTCAAAAATTAAAGGAGATCCAACTGCCTGACGAAATGTTGTTGAATTATCTCACGAAAAAAGAACTAAAAGATTTTCGCAACTCTGAAACCGGCATATTCAGCATCACGGTGTATGCAGAGAAGAGGTAATTATCAATCTTTCTAATTACTAAACCCGATGCTGACGCGAGCTCCACAAGAAGCTAAATTTTGTATAACCACTTATCTTAGCCAAAACTTTCAGATTATGATGCAAGCAAACCCAATACTAATGAATGATCCCGAAATTGAGCGATCTGCTGCAATTGCCAAAGCCCTTGGTCATCCGGCAAGAATTGCAATCCTAAAAATATTAGCAAAACGGAATACCTGTTTTTGTGGGGATATCACAGAAATATTACCACTTGCACAATCAACGGTATCTCAGCACTTAAAAGCGTTAAAAAGTGCCGGGTTAATTTCCGGTACTGTGGAGGGTGTTCGCACCTGCTACTGCCTAAACCCCAATGGCATTAAAGAACTAAGTAATGTTCTAACAGAGCTTTCTAATGAGCTGGTTCAGACCTGCTGCTGACATTGCCGTAATTGTATCTTTCTCCTAACAATGTCTGTCATAATCATCAACACTTGCAATTTGGGTGTACCCCATTTAGTTGAACTGACTGATATTGATTTAAGTTTTTTCGAAATCTAACAAAAACAACCTTTAGAAAACCTTATGTACTCAAAATTGAAAAACACTATCTCTGAAATAATGCAGGATTTCGAATCAATTCCGGAAGAACGAAAACAGACATTACTGGATGTTGCCAATTTTATATCCAAAGAATTGAAAGAGAATAGTTCAGTTAAATTGAATTTTATCTGCACACACAACAGCCGCAGGAGCCACCTGTCGCAGATCTGGACTCAAACGGCGGCTTCTCATTTCGGAGTTGATGGTGTTGAAACATTTTCTGGTGGAACGGAGGCTACGGCCCTTAATCCAAGGGCTGTTGCGGCTATTGAAAGGGCGGGTTTTGAGATACACAATCCCGGTGGGGAA
>SLGA01000304.1 GCA_007123985.1 Balneolaceae bacterium
ATCGAAGCTCGTAAAATTCTACATCTGTAAGGATTCCGGAGCGCCGCCACAAGTTTGCATACACAAAAACCGTAAGCATCCCGGTTAGCAGAAATGCCCACCAGGTCCAGTTACCGGCAACTCCATTCTGGCGTACAATATCAGTAACAAGATTGGGTGTGTCTGTCGAAAAGGTTGTTGCCACCATAGAGATCCCAAGGAGCCACCATGGCATATTTTTTCCGGCTGCAAAAAACTCAGTAGAGTTTTTACCTGCCTTTTTCATAACCCACAACCCAACAACAAGAGAGAAAAGCATGTAAAGGCCAACAATCAGCCAGTCAACAAAAGAAAGTAGCATGTAATTTTACCTTATTTCTGTTCGTGTAAGCATTCATTTACATAAGTGGGAAACTATTACATAATGGTAGACAGTATTATAAAACCTTCATTAAATTCAAAGATGAATTTTATTTATTTCACAATTCCCGGATAGTATCTTAAAGCGTTTTGGCTGAAGATTTTATTGAGCACAGATTTTTGCAGTCCAAGTCCCTGAAAAGGTTTATCTACTTGCTTGCTGATTTGTAAACTGTCCTCAGCAAAAAACTGAAACTCTTCATGCCATTTCTTCCTGATAGCTGTCCGTAGTTCATCATCAGGGAGGCTACCGTCGTCTATCTGGTCCGTTCCGTAGATAATTCTGTCCTGATATTTTTCAACGAAAGCCTTAATTTTTGGTTGATTTTCCACCGCCTGATATTGCAAATGGCAAACCCGCTCGGCCAAATCAACTCCTGCTTCAGGAAAAGTATCGAGCCATTCGGCCACTTTATCCACGCTCCACTCATGGCTTGCAAGATGCGCACCCACAAACCGCAGATTATTGAATTTCTTTAAAACCCTGTCGCGCGCCTGCAGATGCTCTTCGTACGATGGGTACTCCTTATGCAAATACATATGGTAGCGCGGATTCCTGGAAAAGTAATCACGATCGCCGTTCACTGTCATCTCTTCGATGGGAAGCCAGCAATTTTTAGGCTCGCCGATGTGGGCAATCAGTGTAATACCATTCTTCTCGAGGGTTTCGTAGATAGGATTGAGTGACGGATGATCGGCCATCACAAAATTACCGTCCGAATCGCGAAGTTCCATCCCGAAATTTTTCCAGATTTTTACAGATACGGCCCCTTTTTTAATCCCGGTCTCTATTTGTGCCAATGATTTTATCTGCCAGTCGGGCTCACCCCAGCCATTTGCACTGAATGTAGCCATAAAGCTGAGTAAACCCGGCTTTAATTTTTCGATATCGAGGGCAATTTCACGCTGCTCATCTGTTGTTGGGAAGTCGGGTACTTCCGTGTTGATAGTAACAAGCCGAAAACCCTCCTGTTCAGCTTCTTGGAGGAGGGTTGTTCGGCGGCTGTTTTGATGAATGTGGGCATCGATCTTATCGATGCCCCGGTATAATTCTTCCGTTCTTTTAAGCATTGATGAAATTTTTAATCTATAATTTCTTCAAGTTTATCGTCGATCTCGTCCACTTTTTCCGTGCTTTCCTCAACAACAGCTAACAAGAATGTGGCCAGGATTGCAATGATCATTCCAATAAGTGTTACAGTATGTGGAAAAACGGCATAAATAGTAAGTGAAATGGCGATGGTTATAATCGGCGCAACCGCGTTGGTTAACGGCGAAACCACAATGGCTTTACCATATCTGTAGGCATACACAAGGCACAATGCACCAATAGAGTTGAGAATCTGAATCATCGCGGCGAGGTACGGTCCCTGGAAGCCCCAGTTAATATCCTGCGAGAAATCAGTCATCATAATGGCAAACGGTGAAAGTATTACACCGGTAAGTGCCATATAGAAAAAGATACTTTCAGCGCTCATGGTTTCATTCGCAAACTTCATGAAAAAGCCCTGAATACCCCAGGCAAAGAATACACCGAGGGCGAGAATAAGCCAGAGGTAACCGTCAACTGCGGCGTTATCAGCGGGTTGATAAGCTAAAAGAGGAATAGCGATCAAAGCGAGGGCAATACCGATCCATCCTTTTAAATTTGTGCGCTCTTTCAATATCAAAAGCGAGAGCGAAACGGTAACAACCGGTGAGAGCGCGATAATCGGGAAAATAATGTAAGCCGGGCCGATACCCAATCCATGAAAAAGTATCAACTGGCCGCCGGCACCAAGAAAACCGATTGCGGCACCAAACCCGATGGATTTTAAATCGTAATCAATTTTCCAATTTACCAGTTTTAGTGCAATAAGAGCGGGGGGAATCATTGTTAAAGACCAAACCACATAGCCAAGAGTGGCGGGGAAGCCGGCTTCCTCGGTTATATGAATAAAAGCACCCCAAACACCCCAGAATGTGGTTGTAATGAGTGCAAAGATCAGCCAAAGTTTTGATTTCATGATTGTTGAGTTTTATTAGTTACGATTCAATTAGAGTTCAAAAATGCATTTTCCTTATTTAAGGGCATATTTTGATTTAGTAGTTATGAGGTTCTTTGGGTGGATTTTGAGTTCATCATTAGCACTTCAAAGTTCTTTTAGGACTTTACTCGGATTACCGGCAGCAAAACAGTTGGCAGGAACAGATTTCGTTACCACACTTCCTGCCCCAATAGTGCTGTTTTCTCCGATTTTAACGCCCGGCATTATCATTGCACCGCCACCAATCCAGCAATTATTTTCAATCGTAACAGGTTTTGATGATGTAAGGTAACGGGTGCCTTTTTTGTCGTTTGTAATTCGATCAGTTGCCTTAAGCGGGTGTGTAGCTGTGTAAACTTGTACTGCAGGTCCCATCAGAGTATTTTCGCCAATGTTGATGGTATTGCTGTCGAGAAATACACAGTTGTAGTTTATAAATACATTCTTTCCAATGTGGATCTGTTTGCCATAGTCGCAGAAAAATGGCGCTTCTATCCAAACATTTTCACCCATACTTCCACAGAGATTTTCCAATAGTTTTGTCTTTTCATCCGGATGTGTTAATTGTTCATGATTGAACGAGTGAAGCAAATTACGCACAGTTGAATAGCGCTCTAAAAGTTCAGCATCTCTGGAATCATAAGGTTCACCGGCAAGCATTTTCTCTTTCTCTGTCATAAAAGTTCAGTTTCAAAAATGATATTGGGTGATGCAAATTTCATAATCTTTCAGGCAGCTTTAATGAGTTCAATTTTAGATTTTACCAGCATCTTAACGGCATCCGTGGCCGGGGGGAATACTTTTCTCAAATCGATCTCAGAGTTGTTTTTGAGCCGCTGTTGAAGAGTTTTCATGAAAATGTCTTTAATTTCAGTGGCGAGATTAATTTTTCGAATACCATTTTTTATTCCGGCCTGTAGCTGTTCATCCGGAATTCCCGAGCCGCCATGAAGCACAAGGGCACAGTCGGTTGTCTGGTGAATTTTCTTTAATCTTTCAAGATCCAGTTTGGGCTCTTTTTTGTAGAAACCGTGCGCAGATCCAATGGCAACAGCAAGGGAATCTATTCCTGTTTTTACCTGAAATTCCCTGGCTTCATCGGGATCGGTAAAACTGGCATTTTCCTGGCTTTGCCCCAGCTTTGCCACAAATCCAAGTTCGGCTTCCACACAGGCATCATACGCTTTCGCAAGCTCAGCTACCTTAGAGGCAGCGGCAACATTTTCGGAAAATGGTTTTTCACTGGCATCGATCATAACAGAATCGTACCCGGCATCCAGGCAGGATTTAATCATGTTGATATCTTCGGCATGATCGAGGTGCAACCACCCCTGAACGTTGTGAAGTTTTAAGGCAGCTCTGGCCATGGCAACGGCCATATCAATTCCTAAATACCGAATTGTAGCAGGACTTGTTTGGAGGATAATCTCGGAACCGGTTTCCGCTGCTGCCTGAACAACACCGGCCAACGTTTCAAAATTATAGAAGTTTGCTGCAAGAATGGCTGATTCCTTCCTTTCAAGTTCAATAAGCCATTCCTGTAGTGTCATAGAAACCGATCCGGTTATTTTTTCAGCTTGCGCATCTCTTCTGCTTTCTCCGCAACCTGCCGATAGCTAACAATTCCATTTACACCACCTGCCGCAGTTGTGGATACTGCCGCTGTTCGGTTACCTTCTTCAAGGCATGTTTCAAGATCTTTTCCGTTAAGGTAGGCATGGATAAAACCCGCGTTAAAACTATCACCTGCACCAATTGTATCCACAATTTCTGTGATAGGAGCCGGTGAAATTTCGGTGCGTTTATTATCGTGAATCATGATTGCACCTTTTGGTCCGCGTTTGATTACAAAGCAGGTTTTATGATGTGAAAGTGCATTCAGTGCGCTTTCCAAATCAGGTTTTCCTGCAAGGCGGATAAATTCGTCTTCGTTCGGCAGAAAGAAATCGAGATGCGGAAGTATGGCTTCAAGATCCAGATCCCACTTTTCATCCGGATCCCATTGGGTATCCATAGACGTTGTGAGCCCTTTATCTTTAGCTCGTTTAAATACATCAGCCAGACCTTTTTTAAGAAGTGGCTGAAAAAATATCGCTGAGGTATGGATGTGTTTTGCTGATTCTAAAATCTCATCGGTAATCTCTTCCGTTGCAAGATGCTCCATTGAACCCGGATACGTTACCATCATCCTGTCATTATTCAGGATGAAAATTATCGTTGAACCTGTTCGAAGGGCAGGGTCGGTTATGATGGAGCCAATACCAACATTGTTTGCCTCCATTTCCTTTAGCAAAAATTTGCCGAAAGAGTCATTACCCAGCTTCGACATGAATTCCACGCGCGATCCGAGTTTAGCTATGTTACAGGCAAAGATTGCGGTTGAACCGCCCATTACAAGATCCATCTCATCGGCACGCTGCTCCTCACCAATTTGAGGCATCTTATTGATTTTATTCATAATAAGGTCAACATTCAGATCGCCGACCACCAGTACATCACATTTTTTTTGTTTACCCATAGAACTACATTTCAGATCAGAAACATCAGGAGATTAACTCCGGGTGTTTGCTATTAAAATTTATCAGGTTGAAGCTGTGGAAGTACTGCATTATAGACTTTTTCAAGTGCCAGATTACAAATGCATCCGCATCTCGAATTCCATCCAGGTTTTTGTATAGTGCAACTCTTGCTTCAACTACATTTGGGTTTGTCCAGATGTAGCGGCTGCAGGTTCTCATAATCCAAAGCTGGCGGGCATCAGTCAAATCATCAAAATCTTTGCCTTTTTCATCTTTTGTGAGCCATTTTTGCCACCTGTTACTGTTGATTACCGCATTTTTGAGAGCATCTTTTAAACCGGAATCCTTTCCGATTTTATTTTCAAGCTTTACAAGTTCCATAAGGGCAATAAACTCTTCCTCGGTAAATTCCGGCCCAACATTCGCACCACCCATTCCGCTGAGGGGATAATCCTCGGGATTGTCCACATAATCAGAATAGTGGCCTTTGATTAAAGCACCATATTCTTTCACATGGGTTGTAAGGTTTGCAGCAACTTCAGGGTCAAATTCCGTGGTATGTAGGTCGGTACCTACTTTTCCAACCACGAAACAAGGCCAACTGTCTTCAATTCCTTTTTCTTTGAGGCCTTTATCAAGCCCTTCGA
>SLGA01000217.1 GCA_007123985.1 Balneolaceae bacterium
CTAATTTTTCTTTTGATCTGGCAATAGCAGTTACAAGTACGTTTTTACCTGAAAGATATTTAGCAGTCTCAAAGCCAATTCCTCTACTTGCGCCTGTAATTATGATATGTTTTTGCATGATGAAATTTTTAAAACTTTTAATGTGCATTAGTATAAAAAGAACATTTCATACCTAAAATCATTCAAATGGTTTTTTATATTTGAAAGCGCTTTTTTCATGGCCCATTTTAAGTTGTTACCTTACAGTGAAGCTTATCAGGTTTCTGAAATGCTGATTATGAAAAGTAAATTCATCAAATGAATATTGAAGAGTTAATACCGGAAAATATCAGAATATTAAAACCGTATGTAGCCGGTAAAACCATCGCAGAGGTGATGGAAATGTATAAACCTGATAAAATCTCAAAGCTTGCATCAAATGAAAACAGACTTGGTTTTAGCCCGTTGGTGAGAAATGCAATTACAGATATAATGGATAACTTGCAGGATTATCCTGATCCGGTTTCTCATAAATTGAGAAAAAAACTGGCTCACTTTCATGGCGTGAAAAATGAGGAGATACTCATCGCAGCCGGTTCGGAAAGTTTGATATCGGTAATTTGCAGAACGTTTTTTAAAGAAAAGGAATATGCAATTACGGCAGATGCTACATTTGTCGGGTTTTTTGTTCAGGCTGGAGTACGGGGAATTCAAGTTGAAAAAATACCCATCACAAAGGATTTTAAATTTGATGTACCCGGAATTCTTCAAGCTGTTAAGAAAGGTGTAAAGATTGTATATATAGCTAACCCAAATAACCCGACAGGTACATACATAACGAAGCCGGAGTTTGAATATCTGATCAATCATATTCCTGAAGATGTTCTGTTGATTGCCGATGAGGCTTATTATGAATACGCAAAAGATGTGGAGGATTATCCGAGAGCTCTTGAAAACAGAAAGAAAAATGTGATAATTCTCCGAACCTTTTCAAAAGCGTATGGCCTGGCGGGGTTACGGGTGGGATATGGAATTGCACATAGAGATCTTATCACTCAAATGTCGAAAACGAGGCTTACTTTCGAGCCTACAACATTCGCACAGGCTGCGGCATTTGCTGCGCTGGATGATACAGAATTCATCGAAAAAAGTGTAAAGAGAGTACGTGAAGGTCGTGAAAAACTGTATTCCTTTTTTGATGCACATAATGTGCAATACGTAAAATCAATCTGTAACTCAGTGTTGATGGTCTGCAATGATTCAGAAACGGCTGCAAAATTTACACAATCCATGCTCGTGCAGGGCGTGATTTTAAGAAGAGTACAGGCTTTTGGCCTTCCGAACTGTATCAGAATAACTATCGGCACGGAAGAGGAAATGAAACATTTCGAAAAGAGCTTTTTGAACATCACCGAAGAAATTTACAGTTAAAGATCCGCGAATAAGAATGTCCAAAAAAAAATCAGCAGAAATAAATATTGACTGGAAAAATGTTGCGCATTTCATGCTTTTATCACGTGCAATTGACAGTATTGAGGAGAACGAACTTGTGCCTGATAAAAAAGTATTGTACCAATTTTCAGCAAAAGGGCACGAACTGGCTCAAATACTTCTTGGTAT
This sequence comes from Balneolaceae bacterium, assembly GCA_007123985.1. Lineage (GTDB taxonomy): Bacteria > Bacteroidota > Rhodothermia > Balneolales > Balneolaceae > Rhodohalobacter. The sequence continues at coordinate 1,600 of SLGA01000217.1, forward strand.
GCAACTTACTAATCCAATGGATGCAGCAAGCGCCTACTACAGATCGAGACCTTTAATGCTTACTCTTGGTTTATCTCCTGAGGATGCATTTGCATCAGACATGGCAAAATCCGGTGGTTATAGTGATGGCCGTGATATTGGAGTTGTCTGCAATCTGCCTGGTATAAACAGCCCAAAAGTTTTACCAATGGCAGGTGACGTGGGCTCTCAATATACTCCCGGAGTTGGTTATGCACAGGCAATAGAGCACAGAAGGCAACATCTAAAAGAAAATGTATATGATGGTGCTATTTCTGTAATTTTGGGGGGTGATGGTTCCGTAGCGACCAATGGATTTTGGTCCGCATTAACAATGGCAACAACGCTTCATCTGCCGGTACTTTTCTTTATTGAAGATAACGGTTATGGAATTTCAGTAACCAGCGATCTACAAACTCCGGGTGGTAATATTGCCAATAACCTGCGTTCGTTTAAAAATCTCCGGATTTTCAGCGGAGATGGTACGATACCGGAAGAAACTCTCAATCTGATTTCTCAGTCAACTCAGTATGTGCGAAGCAGAAAAGGACCGGCATTAATACGGCTAACTGTTCCCCGTTTAACAGGGCACTCCTATCAGGATAATCAGGCTTATAAAAATCAAAAACAGCTAAAAAAAGAGTCGAAGAATGATCCGCTTGTCAAACTGAAGAAATTTGTAGTACCCAATATTTTCTCAGAAAAAGAGTGGAAAGAACTGGAAAATGAGTGCAAAGGAATAGCTGAACAATCAGCAAAAAACGCGTGGAACCGATCTGATCCTGATCATTCCACATTAAAAAGTGTGTTTTCAAGCGGGTATCAGGATGTCCAGAAAGTTGGTGGATTATTTGCCGAGGGATTTGAGGTGCCAAATTATTCAACCACTCCAGAACCTGAAAAACAACGGATCAATATTGTTGAAGCTGTTCGGCGAACTTTGGATCACGAACTTGAAATAAATGACAAGGTTCTGGTTTTTGGGGAAGATGTAGGGGCAAAAGGTGGTGTGCATGCAGCAACAATGGGTTTGCAGAGTAAATTTGGTGTACACAGGGTGTTTGATACAAGTCTGTCGGAAGAGGGGATTATCGGTCGGTCTGTCGGTTTGGCATACGGTGGATTGATGCCCGTAGCAGAGATTCAGTTCAGGAAATATGCAGATCCCGCAACAGAACAATTAAAGAATACCGGAACCATCCGATGGCGAACGGCCAACAAGTTTGCTGCACCAATGGTAGTTCGAATGCCCGGTGGTTTTGCAAAATGCGGCGACCCCTGGCACAGTGAATCAAATGAGGTGTTTTTTGCCCATATGATTGGCTGGAAGGTGGCCTATCCGTCAAACGCAGAGGATGCAACGGGTCTTCTTCGTTCGGCACTTCGCAGTAATGATCCCACCATATTTTTCGAACACCGAAACCTGCTCGATTCAAAATACGCCAGAAGACCATACCCGGGAGATAAGTTTGCGGTTCCGTTCGGGAAAGCAAAAAAACTAAAAGATGGGAGTGACCTCACTATTGTAACTTGGGGTGCAATGTGCGAAAGATGTGAGGAGGCAGCAGATCGAAGTGAAGCCTCTGTGGAAATAATTGACCTACGCACGATAATGCCGTGGGACAATGAGATGGTATTTGAGTCGGTTAAAAAAACAAACCGCTGCTTGATTGTACATGAAGATACTGCTACAGCCGGGTTTGGAGCTGAAATAAGTTCCAGAATCTCAGACGAACTTTTCAGTTATCTTGATGCACCGGTAAAACGCCTTGCCATGCCGGATATTCCCGTACCCTATAATGTAGGGTTAATGAACCGCGTGTTACCCGATAAAGAAAAAATCGCGTTAATTATCGAGGAATTAATCTCATACTAACACGATTCTTTCACACAGGTATTTTTTGACGATATATATTATTGGTCTTCCAAAATATAGGCTTTGGCCAATGTGTTGTATTCATCAAGCTGTTTATTGATCCAGTTTTTGCCTTCACCCATTTCGCGGGCCATTAGTTTTGCAACTTCGGGGGCCATATCCACGCTTGCTTTGGCATCCAGCAACAGAGACCGGGTTCTTCTGGAAAGTACGTCTTCAACGGTCATAGCCATCTCATTTCGAACACTCCAGACTACTTCAGCTTTCAGGTACGGAAGGCGTTCGTGGAGTTTTTCACCAAGCTCGGGGTTTTCAGTAACGAGTTTATAAATTTCCACTCGATCTGACCCATAATGATGCAGAGGATCGCTCTTATCCACATTTTTTAACCAACCATGAATTCTCAGGTTCTCCGTTACACACTCTTTTATATTCAGACCGGCTACAGTTGCTGCCTGATCAACAGTATCCTGAGCCATTTTCCTGTAGGTAGTCCATTTTCCGCCGGTAATAGTCACTAGACCCGAATCAGAAATCATCAGAGTATGGTCCCTCGAGAGGGATGCTGTATCTTTCCCATCCCCTGCTTTAACCAAAGGCCGCAACCCTGCAAAAACACTTCTTACATCTTTTCTTGTGGGATTCCCGGTAAGGTATTGTGCCGCATGTTTCAGTATAAATTCAATCTCTTCCTCCATGGCAACCGGTTCAAGAGATGGTCCGTCAACAGGGGTATCTGTGGTTCCAAGTACTATTTTCCCATTCCAGGGTACGGCAAACAGAACCCTGCCATCATCTGTATGCGGCACCATGATAGCAGAATCACCAGGTGAAAATTCTTTATCAATAACAAGATGAACACCCTGGCTCGGTGCGATAATTGGCTTGGAATCAGGTTTATCCATTTTCAGCACATTATCTGTAAACACCCCGGTGGCATTAATAACCACGCGTGCATTGATGTCGAATATATCTCCTGTTAACTGGTCTTCTACCTGAACGCCATCTACCATTTCGTTTGACTTCTTTAATCCGGTAACCTTCAGGTAGTTGATCAGCGAAGCACCATTTTCAGCGGCAGTTTGTACAAGATTTATAGCCAGGCGAGAGTCATCAAACTGGCCGTCATAGTAGATTACACCACCTCGCAGCCCCTTTTGTTCAAGTGTAGGCAGCCTTTCGATTGTTTTTTTCAGAGAGAGATTTTTTGACGGACCAAGCCCGAGTTTTCCCGCAAGCATGTCGTACACTTTCATACCAACACCGTAAAAAGGGCCTTCCCACCAATCATAATTTGGTACAATGAATGACTGATTATGCACAAGATGGGGAGCATTTTGAATGAGAAGACCTCTCTCGCGAAGTGCTTCGAGTACAAGTGCCACATTTCCCTGTTGCAGGTATCGTACCCCGCCATGCACAAGTTTCGTTGAGCGGCTTGAAGTACCTTTAGAAAAATCGCTCTGTTCAAGAAGCAACGTACTGTATCCTCTGGATGCAGAATCAACTGCAACTCCAAGACCTGTAGCCCCACCTCCGATTATTACCAAATCAAAATAGCCGGTTTTTTGTTTTACCGACGAAATCATTTCTTGTCTGTTCAGCATAGTATGTGTGCGTTTAATAGATTTTTATTTATTGTTTTGACCAGGCTTTGGCAGCTTTTAATGCTTTATCCCAACCTTTAATAAGTCTCTCAGATTCCTTTATTTCCATTTCCGGTTCGAACCTTCTGTCCACCTGCCACTGCTCATTTATTTCGTTGTGGTCTTTCCAATATCCCACGGCCAAGCCGGCCAGGTATGCAGCCCCAAGTGCGGTAGTCTCCAGAGTTTTTGGACGTATTACCGGTGCCTGCAGAATATCGGATTGAAACTGCATCAATAGATTATTTGCGGTTGCTCCGCCATCAACACGAAGTTCTTTTATATCAATTCCTGAATCTGCTTCCATTGATTTCAGAACATCAAGTGCCTGGTAAGCAATACCTTCAAGCGCTGCTCTGGCAATATGGCCTGCATTAGAGCCGCGGGTTAAACCAACCATTGTACCCCGAGCGTGTTGATCCCAATGTGGTGCGCCAAGCCCGGCAAAAGCGGGCACCAAATACACGCCATCATTATCATTAACCGAAGCAGCGAGCTTTTCTACATCTGCTGATTTACGGATAATGCCGAGCTCATCCCGAAGCCACTGTACTACCGCACCGGCTATAAAGATACTTCCTTCAAGTGCATATTCAACCTTACCATTAACTTGCCACGCAATGGTTGTAAGAAGATTGTTATTGGATTTAATTGGTTTTTCACCCGTATTCATCATCATGAAACAACCTGTTCCATACGTATTTTTCACCATCCCTGAATCAATACATCGCTGCCCGAAAAGTGCAGCCTGCTGGTCGCCGGCGATACCAGCAATAGGTACCTCACTGGCAAAAAGTGTGGTTTTTGTTTTTCCGTAGATCTCGCTTGACTGCCTTACTTCGGGAAGCAGATTTTTTGGAATATCCAGAATTTCGAGGAGCTCTTCATCCCACTTCATTTCGTGGATGTTATAAATCATTGTCCGGGATGCATTGGTAACATCGGTGATATGCGTTTCACCTCTTGTGAAATTCCACACAAGCCACGTATCCATTGTTCCGAAAGCAAGTTCACCGGCTTCGGCCCTTTCCCGAACTCCTTCAACATTATCGAGAATCCACTTAATTTTTGTAGCCGAAAAGTAAGAGTCGAGAATCAACCCGGTTTTTTCTCGAAATTTCTCTGCCAGCCCTTCATTTTTTAGCTGATCGCAATAGTCAGAAGTTCGTCTGTCCTGCCACACAATTGCATTATACACCGGTTTGCCAGTTTTTCGGTCCCAGATCAGAGTGGTTTCTCTTTGATTGGTTATACCGATTGCGGCAATGTTACTTCCGTTTAAGCCAGCACTTGTAATGGCCTCTGCTGCTACACCCGCTTGGGTCGACCAAATTTCATTTCCATCATGTTCTACCCATCCTGCTTTTGGGTAGATCTGTTTGAATTCTTTTTGAGCTGTTGATTTTATTTCTCCTTTTTTATCAAATACGATTGCACGTGAGCTGGTAGTACCCTGATCAAGAGCGAGTATATATTGATTAGCCATGTTATGGTCTCCTTTTTTGCCGGTTTAGCGAATGTATAGTTGTATAGACAAGTAATTTGAAAAACCGCTTCCATAAAATCAAATAATGAACGTGGTTTTTAAATTTCTTTTCAGATTTTATTGAAACTTCTGTGATAAAACATCAGCTGAGTTGGGAATTTTATAAAATATCCCATGCTGATTGTTCTCTAAAAAATGTTATGATCTTCCAGCTCGAGCGGAAGGGTATGATGGTCGCGATCAATACTGTATGGAACAGTTTTTGTATAAAAGTTGATCCTGTCACTCCGGTACACATCTTCCGAATATTGAAATACTGCACCAAAATCAGTATGTATAAGGCGTTTAATCAATAGAAGAGGAGTGCTCAATTCTACCTCCAGTAATTCCTGTTCCTGCTGGCCTGCACTGATGGCCTCAATTCTCTGGTTAGCATCGCCCAGGCGGGTGTCTGTGTGTTCATACAGCAGTTCGTAGATAGAGTTCGTTTCCAGATTCATGTTAATTATTGGTTCAAATAATTTGTAGGAAAAAAAAGAACGTTCAATAATCAGCGGTTGGTTGTCGCCAAATCGTAACCGAACAATGCGAACTACTTTTTCACCATTCTCAAGATTCATGATATGCCCTGTATGCGCGGGTGCGGGCAGAATCTCTTTCTCAATAATAAGGGCCGTTGGTTTAATATTATGCTGGCGCATAAGCTGTGTAAAACCAATTAGTCTGTCGGGATCTTGCTGGATTTTCTTATATGTTACAAACGTACCTTTACCCTGTTCACGAACCAAATATCCCTGCTGAAAAAGTAACTTGATCGCCTCTCTGACAGTGCCCCTGCTAACCCTGAATTTTTTTACAAGCTCTGTATCGCTTGGGAATAAATTATTTTCGCTGTATTTGCCCTGCCGGATCTGTTTGAGGAGCTTTTCGTAAATCTTATAATATTTGGGTACAGGCTGATCCAATCAGGTAGTTTCTTGATTTGTGGAAACGCTTTCAATCTATTGAACCATTGATAAAATTGCAATTCCCGCTGAGCGACTATAAAAAGTGTATCGATTATTTTTCTGAATCAATCGCAAGAAGAATTCAAAAAAATCAATAAATTGAAGCTTATTTGATACATTACTTCAAACGGCTGCAAATCTGAGAAAGGTTAAATCCGGCTGGCAAACCAGATTTTGAAAACTAATAACTGCAGGAATTTCTATGCTGAAAATCCAGAAAAATCTAACAAATTCATTTTACGCTCTTCTCGCTCTTCCCGCTACTGCGATGGGGCTTGGGCTCTCTATTCAGATTGCTGCGCTCAGCTGGCTTCTTACCTACCAGTACGGCCTTTCCATCAGTGATATTGGCTTGGTGTGGGCTACAGGCCCGATTGCAGGTATTTTGGGACAAGTTATTATTGGGATTATTAGTGATAATGTGTGGGTGATGAATGGCCGCCGCCGGGTTTTTATACTGATTGGCGGTGTATTGGCTTCGCTGATGCTCTTGGCACTTCCGAACATTGGAATTATACAGGCCGGCCTTGGTATCGAGGCAATTCTGGGTATTGCAATTGTGATCTCTATGGTGCTCGACTTGTCCATTAATGTCTCGTTTAACCCCACCCGATCTATCATTGCAGATGTAACACCGGAAGGCCGTGCTCGCACAAAAGGCTATACCTGGATGCAGACCATATCCGGAAGCTTTGGTGTGTTATCCTACTTTGTTGGTGCTACAATGGGTAATATTTTTCTTATATACAGCGGGGCCGTAATCGTGTTGCTCTTTTCAGTTTTACCACCCTTTTTCATTAAAGAGCCAAAGTATTTGGGCAGATATGGCGAAGATGAGGATGATATCACCCAGTCGATTGCTGATTCAGGGGTAGATCCGCTGCCTCACAAGTATGCCTCTTTTTCTGAAGTTATGATGAATATCCGTCCGCTTTGGGGCTTTTTGATGTACGGTATTTATGCCATTTTAAAGCGTCTCAGTGGGTTTGAACTCCCGGGTTTCTATTTCGAAATATTCGCTCTGATCGTAACTGTAGTGCTAATTGCACATGCACTGTTTCAAAAAGAGGATGGAAAATCGAGAGAGGAAGCCGGTAAAATTGGTTTCCAGAAAGTACTTGCTGCGCACTCTTTTTCGTGGATTGGGGTTCAGAGTATGTTCATCTACTTTTTTGCCTTTGTGGAGTTTCAGATACCAGAGCTTTCCGGCGATGAAATCGGTACAGTAGTGAATTGGAGCTTCTTCTCCTTGAATTTAGTTGCCGCGGTAATTCCGGTTTTACTTCTTGAACCTCTGGCAAATCGGTTTGGGCGGGTGCGTACCCATGCATGGGCACTCGTGATTATGGCAGTCGGGTATGCGGCCATCGTTTTTATGGGTAACAACCCGAATGTTATTTACATTCTTATGATGGTGGTGGGAATCGGCTGGGCATCCATTATAAGTCTGCCGTTTGCCATTATGAGCCAAAAGGTGGCTCAGAATCAAATGGGATTGTATATGGGTTTGTTTAACCTTTCTGTTGTTTTACCGCAGCTGGTTTCCAGTTTTGGAATTGGCGAGGTTGTAGAGAATGTACCGGATAAATCAATTTTGTTGATTATCTGCTCGGTAACGGTTGCACTTTCTGCAATAAGCTGGTTCATGGTTCGGGAACCAAAAGATGAAATGACTGAAAACCCTGTATTGATGGAAGAAAAGTTCGAGAAACGCCTTGAAGATTAAAAAATAGCTGCTTTTTTAGATCAGAGAAAATAATCGTGCAATTGGAAGTTTACGCGATTATTTTCTCCCGGTCGATTAGTGCGGACATGGACATCCACACAACTGTGCTTCTAAAAGTGGTATCTCACAAAGCCTTCAATAGCTTCGTACTCGGCCAATCCAAGAGCATCATAGGTTTCTGCGGTACCGCGATTACGGTCTTCAGAACGCTGCCAGAATTCACGCGCATCAGATCCCGGAAATAGAGGCCGGTCTTTTTGAGACTGATGCTTAAAGATAGCCCTTCGTTTTCGAATAAGCTCTTGCGGGCTCAATGGAACAGCCATCTCAATCTCATTTACATCCCACTCCTGCCATGCACCACGATAAAGCCATACCCAGCAATCTTTTGCCCATTCATCATGTTTCACCACTTCGAGTGCTTTGAAGACGGCGGTTAAGCAAACCCTGTGCGTTCCGTGCGGATCAGAAAGATCACCGGCAGCGTACACCTGATGAGGTTTGATTTTTCGAAGTAGATCTACTGTAATCTGTACATCTTCATCTGAGATGGGATTTTTCTTTACACGCCCTGTTTCATAAAACGGCATCTCCATAAAATGCATATTTTCATCGGGAACACCACAGTAACGGCCGCCGGCTTTGGCTTCGCCCCGGCGAATCAGCCCTTTGATTTTTTTTACCTCGGGTGAATCAACCTGGCCGGCTTTTTTATTTTTGAGAAACTCGTTCACTTTCCGAAAAAGGTTTTCAGCGGTTTTTTCTTTCATGCCGAATGCCTCTGAGTAGTCAATCACAAAATCGGCGAATCGAACCACATCATCATCAAAAACGGCAATATTGCCGGATGTTTGGTATGCTATATGTACTTCGTGACCGTGATCGGCAAGGCGAATCAGTGTTCCACCCATGGAGATCACATCATCATCGGGGTGTGGACTGAAAATTAGTGCGCGTTTTGGAAAGGGTGATTTACGTTCTGGCCGATTGCTGTCATCCGCATTTGGTTTACCGCCCGGCCAGCCGGTAATGGTGTGCTGAAGTTCGTTGAAAATTCGGATATTAATATTATAAGCCGGTCCCTGAGTGGTAATGAGATCGGCCATACCATTTTCGTTATAATTTTCATCGGTAAGCTTTAGGATTGGTTTCCCAAGTTTCTGGCAGAGCCAGACAACAGCTTTCCGAATCAGTTTGTCATCCCACTCGCAGTTGGTAAGCAGCCACGGTGTGTTAATTCGCATCAGTTTTTCCGAGGCGGCATTATCCAGAACAATTGCTGTGTTATCGTGATTTTGCAGATAAGTTGCAGGTATGCTTTCTTTAATTTCACCTTCTACTGTTTCTTGAATAATGTTGGCTTTTCCTTCACCCCAGGCCATTAATATAATCTGGCGGGCTTTCAGAATGGTGCCAACGCCCATTGTAATTGCCCGGCGGGGTACATGCTCTTCACCAAAAAAATCACTTGCGGCATCTTTTCGTGTAATTTTGTCGAGTGTGATAAGTCGTGTTTCCGAATCGGGACGGGAACCCGGTTCATTAAATCCGATATGTCCCGTGCGGCCAATACCCAAAAGCTGGATATCTATACCGCCGGCAGTTTCAATTTTTTTCTCGTAATCGGTACAAAAATCATTTACCATATCCTCCGGGATGGATCCGTCCGGAACATGAATCTGATTTTTTGGAATGTCGATATGATCGAACAGGTGCTCGTTCATAAACCGAACATAACTCTGGAGGGAGTTTGGCTCCATCGGGAAATATTCATCCAGGTTGAAAGTGATAACATTTTTAAAACTTAAACCCTCCTCTTTGTGCAGTTTTACAAGCTCTTCATAAATACCTACCGGAGTTGAACCTGTTGCGAGTCCTAAAACAGCATTTTCACCTTTCGCGGCTTTCTGTTTGATGAGATCCGCAATTTGTAAAGCCACAGCTTTTACCGCATCTGTGCTTTCTGGGTATATAACTGTAGGAATTTTCTCGTAATAGGTTAGACGTTTGTTGATAGACTTGATCTTTTCTTTAAGTGTCTCCATATCATTCAGTTGAGCTGTTTGCAGGTAGTTTTATATGATTTTTCGAAGTGATTTTAAAATATAATGATTAAAGCCAAAATATTGTGGATTGGAATCGGTTCCAAAAATAGAAATAGATCAAACCGTGTTTGTAATTTAAGGTAGAATTAAGATTTTGTAAGAACACCTCTATACTATGCAGCAATAGCTTGCCGGATGGGGATACAGGTTAAGTGATTAGTATTACGGATGATTGTAACAGCTGGGATTGATATAGGCGGCACTGAAACAAAGATTGGATTTGTGAACAGAGAGGGTGAGGTAGTTGCATTTACCTCTTTTCTTACAAATCCTGCAGCCGGATTTGAAGCGTTCTTCAAAAATCTAAAGCATGAAATTTCTGTTATGATTGAAAATTCCCAGTCATCCATATCATTGGCAGGCATGGGAATAGGAGCTCCAAGTGGCAGCTACAAGAATGGAACTATCGAAGATTCATCAAACCTTGGATGGCCTGAGAATTTACCGGTTTGCGATATATTAGAAAACCATTTTCAGGTACCTGCAATTGTTTCTAATGATGCTAATGCTGCCGCTGTTGGTGAGATGTTGTACGGTTCTGCAAAAGGGGTTCAAAATTTTATTTGTATTACATTGGGTACCGGCCTGGGTAGTGGAATTGTAGCCAACGGAAAATTACTGCTTGGTGCAAACGGCCATGCCGGTGAGCTCGGCCATACAATTGCGGTGCATGGAGGGAGAGAGTGCCGTTGTGGAAAAAAGGGCTGCCTCGAAACGTATGCATCGGCCACAGGATTAGTGCGAACAGTGCTTGAATCTGTTCAAAACGGAAAATCCCACCCATTTTTAATTCCGAAAAAAAATGGAAAGTTAACGGCCAAAATGGTTACCAAAGCTGCCTTGGCCGGTGATGAAATGTCAATCAGAGCATTTGAAAAAACCGGTGAAGTACTCGGAAAAAAGCTGGCTGATACTGTAGCTCTTCTGAATCCGGAACGAATTGTACTTACAGGTGGGCTATCACGGGCGGGAGATCTGATTCTGAAACCCACAAAAAAACATCTTAATAATAATCTACTTACGGTCTATAGGGGATCTGTAGATGTTACGATTTCTGAAATCAGTAATAAAAAATCTGCAATTTTAGGTGCTGCTGCTACAATGTGGTTTAAGTTGGGTGAAGTTCGCGAAGAAACCATATAACTGCCGTATCTTTAAATATTCAGTAACTATAAAAATTACTTCCAGCTATGAAAAACCTAACGTTTTTACCTCTGTTGCTTTTTTCTGTTTCTCTTTTAATGATCTCATGTGGCGAAGAAAAGGAAGAGAATGATCTTGGAGCCTATAGAATTGCAACGGAAGCATCAGGTTTTGCGATGGACTGGAAACTTATTTCTAATTTTGAGCCTGACAACAGATTCAGAGCCGAATTGACAATTCATAATCAGTCTGATATACCATTATCTGAAAATGGCTGGTCTCTCTTTTTTAACTCCATTCGGCCACCAGTTGCCAACAGTTTTCTTCCTGAACTTGAGCTTGAACACATCAACGGAGATTTCTTTAAGCTCACACCAACAAAAAATTCTGAGATCCTTGAACCAGGAGACAGCAGAGTGATCGAGTATCTTGGGCAGTTTTTTTCAATCAAGGAAAGCGATGCACCACAGGGCTTTTATTTTGTATTTGATGATGGCCTGATCAGGGAAGTGGATCGTGTAAATATTGCTCCTTTTATCAAAACAGAACAGGTAAATCGTTCTGATGGAGACTTAGTACCGGTACCTTCACCTGAAAGCGATTTTGCTGATAACGAATCCCTAACGCTGCTTTCGGCGAATTATGTGAGCCGCATTACACCAACACCTGTCTCATTTGAGGCCAGGGATGGATATTATCAGCTGAGCGGGAGTCATGTGATTCATTATCACGAAAATTTTAGCCAAGAGGCAGAGGTACTTGCCGGTTATTTGAATGGATTGCCCGGTGTTCAGGCTTCAAGCCGTTTACTGAGTTCGGATGTTGAACTGGATGGAAATGAATTGGTACTCGATCTGGAAATATCTGAGCCGGGAAGCAGCGAAGCATACAAGCTTGAAATTGAACCGGGTAATATTCGTATAACTGCAACCGATAGGCCTGGTATTTTTTACGGAATACAGTCGCTCAGGGCAATGATTGAGACAGAGAAACCGGATGAATTGCGAATTGCAGCTGCATTGATCGAAGATGAACCTGCCTATGGTTACAGGGGGATGCACCTGGATGTATCGCGTAATTTTCAGCCTGTGTCGAGCGTAACCCGTCTGCTTGATATAATGGCAATGTATAAAATGAATAAATTCCATTTTCACTTGACGGATGATGAGGGCTGGAGGCTGGAAATAGAGCAGCTGCCTGAACTTACAGCAGTTGGTGGTCGCCGCGGGCATACAGAAACAGAACAGAACTACCTGATACCATCGTATGGCTCCGGGCCTGATCCATCCGTTTCTAATACATTCGGCAGCGGATGGTATACGCGCGATCAGTACATTGAAATTTTGCGCTATGCAACAGATCGCCATATCGAAGTAATTCCCGAAATTGATGTTCCCGGCCATGCACGCGCTGCCATTGTGGCGATGAAGGCACGGGCGGCAAGGCTCAACCAGGCCGGTGATGAAGAGGCAGCAAATTACTATCGGCTGGATGAGGAAGCAGACCAGTCTGAGTATCTCTCCATTCAAAACTTCAACGATAATGTGATTAACGTATGTATTGAATCCACGTACCGTTTTCTGGACCTTGTAATTGATGAAATTGTGGCAATGCATCAGGTAGCAGGTGCTCCTTTAAATACCATTCATATTGGCGGAGATGAAGTTCCAGCTGGTGTTTGGCAGCAATCGCCGGCTTGTGAAGCATATATGGCTGAACATGAAATTGAGGACACCCGTGGTCTTCAGGTTCATTTTTTTGGTAAACTTCGCGACATGCTTGCGGATCGCGGGTTGCAGATGGCAGGCTGGGAAGAGATCGCTTTTATGGGCGAACCGCATGGTGCAGCAAAAACACCCAACCCGGAATATGCCGGCACGATGATTCCACATATTTGGTCGAACATTTGGGGCAGCGGAACAGAAGATTACGCATATACTCTTGCCAACATGGGTTATGAGATCATCATGTCTCATGCTTCGAATTTCTATTTCGATTTTGCATATAACAAACATTGGGAAGAGCCCGGTTTTTACTGGGCAGCGATGTTTGATACGAGGGAACCCTACTCCTTTATCCCAACAGACCTTTACAGAAATGCGAGATCAGACAGCTATGGAAATCCAATTGCTCCCGATTATTATGATGATGCAATCAGGCTTAGTGAACAGGGAAGAGAAAATATACTTGGCCTGCAGGGACAGCTTTGGACAGAAACTGTGAACCAACCGGGCAGAATGGATTACATGATCTACCCAAGATTACTCGGTCTTGCTGAAAGGGCATGGGTAGGTGATGCAGAATGGGCAGGGTATGAAAATATTGATGAAATGTGGGCAGCCAGAGACGAAGCCTGGAATGAATTTGCTAATCGAATCGGGCAGCTTGAGTTCAACCGCCTTGATGCACTCTATAGCGGAATTAATTACAGGATACCTACACCCGGAGTTACCGTGCAGAACGGTAAAATGCTGGCAAATAGTCCATTTCCGGGGCTTACCATTCGGTACACACTTAATGGCGATGAACCCGATTCTGACTCTTCAGTTTTTGAAGAACCAGTAGAAATTGGTGATTCAAGAACTGTTAAGGCTGCAATTTTTAACGGCAACGGGCGTGCAGGAAGAACGGTTACTATAAACGTTTCAAATAACTAACCTTGCAATTTTATTCATAAAGTACTGTTGTTTAATCATATTGACTATATTTTGGTACTAAAAATTTGCCGGAAACAATTATGGATAGATTAAACATCGATAAAATTGCAAAACTGGCACATGTGTCCCGCTCGGTGGTGTCGCGAGTAATTAACAACCATCCAAACGTAAGTGAAGAAGCAAGACAGCGTGTTCTTGAAGTTGTTGAAAAGTACAACTACAGGCCAAACTCTGTTGCAAGAAGCCTTGCTACGCGTAGTACCTACCAGATTGGGGTTTTAACAAGCCGAATAAGTGAGGAGAGCCTCGGTAACGGGTACTGGTCGCTTCTATATCTGGGGATTTTTGAAGAATGTATCCGTCGGGGATATTACGTTCACTTATCGTTCTACTCTTCATCCATGGCAGGCGAACTTCACCAATACCTGCTAAATGAACATCATCTGGATGGGGTAATCTGCCTGAATGAAGAAGTAACTGATTTTACCGTAAAAAAACTGGCAGAAAAAGAGGTTCCAATTGTACTTGTAGGTCACAATCCTAATTACCCTGATATCTGCTCAGTTGATGTGAACAATTACGATGGAGCATATAAAGCGGCAAAACATCTGATTGATTTAGGGCATACAGAAATTGGGGGAATATTTGGAGACCAGAATGTTCAGGAAACTGAGCACAGAATGAAGGGTTTCCGGGATGCATTTGATGATGCGGGTTTCTCTTCAAACGAAGATTACATTACAGTTGGAAGCTACACTCAGCGCGATGGTTATCGAACCATGAATAAATGGCTAAAGAAGTACTCGGAAATGACAGCCCTTTTTTGTGCCAGCGACACCATTGCGATGGGAGCTCTTCTTGCCTTGTATGAAAATAATATCAGCGTTCCCGAACAATTTTCTGTTGTGGGTTTTGACGGATTGCCAATTTCAAGATATCTTATCCCACCGCTCACAACCGTGGTGCAGCCAACCTATGGAAAAGGTGAAAAAGCAGCACAGTTGCTCATCGATTGCATCAATAACAAAAACAAAGAACCGTTACATCTGGATCTGGACCCGAAACTACTCATCAGAAAGAGCACTGCTTCTGTAACGTTGTAAATTGAGGCAGGCTTATTTGCCCTCCTTAAATTTATGGATAGTCTCTTTTGTGTAATCCGATAAAACAAGCTTTCCACTGATCTCTGCCCGCTGTTCCAGTGTGGCACCCCAGTGGCCGGTTGCCTGCCAGAAGATATCCTTCATATTTCGTAATGCTTCGGGGTTGCTGGCGGCTAAATCAGCAGAGATTCGATTCACTTCAGCATCCAGTTCACTAACGGAACCGGTAACCTTGTTGTACAAGCCGTGTGTGATAGCCCACTCTGCACTAAACCATGTTTTGGCATCCAGCGCAAGGGTGGAAAATGCAGATACACCCAGTTTTCTGCCCACTGCAGGCCCCACCACAAACGGACCAATACCAAGTGAGAGTTCGCTAAGTTTTATCGAGGCAGTATCCAAAGCTACGCTAAAATCAGATGCGGCAACCAAGCCTATTCCTCCACCTACTGTTTTTCCATGAACCCGTGATACGATGATTTTTGGGCAGGTTCGCATGGCGTTAATTACATGGGCAAATCCCATAAAAAATGATTTGCCATCATCCAGATCTCCGATAGCTGTGAGTTCATCGAATGATGCTCCTGCGCAAAAGGCTCCATTCCCGCTGCTTTTTAAAACAAGTACTCGCGATGCTGTATCCTTTCCGGCTTTTTCAATGGATGTTGCCAGTTCACGAAGTAATGTTCCAGGCAACGAGTTCCCTTTTGGATGGTGAAATTCAACGGTTCCGATTTGATTATGTACACTGTAGCTAACAGTTCCGTTTTCTGTTTTTGTCATAGCAGCAAATAGTTATGGTAGATTAATTGATGAAATGAATGTAGACTTGTACGATAATGGTACCGCTAAAGATTACCCTTTAATTTAGTAGAGTTCAACAGAAATTAAGCATTCGTGAAGAGCTCTCTGAGCGACTCTACTGAAAACACAGGGGCTTTACACTCAAAATTTCGGCAGACGTAAACAGCAGGTTTATGATCAATCGGGTACTTATTCAGAAATGGTGCAATGCTATCTAAACTTTCCGAATATGTTGTAGTTTTCAATAGAAGTACTGAGTTTGGTGTAGAGAATTCTCTGCACGTGGCGATCAAATCTTTAACCTCGCTGTTTTGTTCGGGTGCCGTAATCACAAACTCTGTTGATTCACCTTGATACAGATCGTATGCCAGCATAGCAAATGTGTAGCCGGCCGGAGAATCTTCAATTTGTGTGGAAAAGGTCGCGAATATTTTTCGTGATGTTTCTTCGAATGCCGCATTTGAGGTAAGCCGGGACAATCGAATTCCATTCAGTGCAGCAACCGAATTGGATGATGGAATAGCACCGTCATAGATCTCCTTTTGTCGGCCAAGAAGTTTTTCGGCATTATGGGCAGTAAAAAAATAACCACCATGTTCACTATCAAGAAATTCTTTGTTAAAGGTGTTCTGAAGTGTAACAGCTGTGAGAAGGTAATGGGGATTTAGTGTGGTACTGTAAAGTTCTGTGAGGCCCCAAATGGAGAATGCATAATCATCCGCCATACCTGTGATTTCGGCAGATCCATCTTTGAGACGATGAAGTAAGGTTCCCTCAGAATAGCAGTGCTTTTCAATCACATTCCAGGCCCGCTCAGCTTTTTGGGTCAATTCTTCGTCATTAAAAATTCCACCGGCTCTTGCCAATGCGGCAACCATCAATCCGTTCCAGTCGGTCAGGATTTTATCATCCAGCAGCGGACGAATCCGGTTTTCCCGTTCTTTTCTCAGTTTGGTGAGCAGCGCTTCAGTGTTGGCTGCATCACTTTCAGGAATAGGTTTGTTGAGATGCGGGATATTTTTTCCCGTCAATTCGTGCGTAGCTTCATCCC
>SLGA01000070.1 GCA_007123985.1 Balneolaceae bacterium
AAAAAGTGCAGTGAAAATGACTAAAAATTGAGTCTGAAATAATCTCATAAACGTTTATAACCAGTTATGTTTTTTATACCATCTGAGAGTTCGTGAAATTCCTTCTTCCAGGGAATATTCCGGCTGATAACCAAGCTCATCAACCGCTTTTTGATGCGAACAAGTCCATTCCAAAATCATTTCATTTGCCTTTTCCCGATTGATAACGGGATATGAACCAAAAAATGACGCTGAAGTTTCTATTGCTCCAGCAATTTTTTTCACCCAGTTAGGGGGAATTTTTATGGGTCTCACATTTCTGTTCAGTACAGTTGTAACAATATCTTTTATCTCATTCCAATTGGCAACGCTTTCTCCGCTGATAAAGTAGGTATTTACTCCAGATTTTGTTTGATCTGCAGCTTTCATAATAGCCTGAATGAGATCGTGCACATAAACAATGGAAAGCCGCGGATGTTCACCATCACCCACAATTGGGGCAATTCCCTTATTCATCATTTTGAATAAGGTGAAAATTTGGTCTTCACGTGGCCCATAAACGGCGGGTGGCCTGAGAATAGTGACGGACATTTTTGGGTCAGCCAGTTTATGTACCATCTCCTCCATCTCTTTTTTTGAGCGCCCGTACATGCTTACAGGGTTCATTGTATCTTTCTCGGTAAGCGGTTTACCTTGGCTTGGGCCGGCAGCGGCAAGAGATGAGAGAATTACCATCTTTTTTACTTCTGCTTTTTTTGCCAGGTGCATCAGATTTTCGGTAGCATCTACATTGGCGTGTGTAAACTCTTTTTGTGATGGAGCTTTTACCATAGCGGCCAGGTGAAAGATGGTATCAACTCCTTTAAGAGCCTCTTCGATTGATCTGATGGAGTGTAAATCACCTTTTACTTTCGTAAAGTTTTTACCCTCAAGCCACTTTTCACTGCTTCGCACAAGGCATTTCACTTCATTTACAAGGGGGCTCTCTATCAACCTGTCTGTTAGATGGCTTCCTATAAAACCGGTACCACCGGTAACAAATACATTCATTATCTTTGTATATTTATTAGTCTGATTAATGAAAAGGACACATTAAAACAATTTCTGCCGCAATCTGTAAATAACCGTTATATTTCTTAACCGAAGCCGTAAGATACTGTGTTCATCAATAAAAAGATAAAACCATACCTGCTCTGTAAGTTTAAAAATATTGCTCTCTATACAGCGAACTGAACTGATGATTAGATTGAAGATGATAAATTCGGCAGCGAGATGAGCAAATTCAAAGTTGCACTTTTTACTGGCAACTATAACCACATTCGTGATGGAGTTGCACTCACACTGAACAGGTTAGTGGCATATTTATTGAAAAATGATATTGATGTACTGATTTTTGGCCCCACCATTGAAGAGCCTGCCCTTAAACACAGCGGAACATTGATTGCAGTTCCATCAAAAAAATTACCCGGAAGGCCTGAATACAGGTTTTCTAATGCATTTCCCGCCGCTCAGCAACAAAAACTTAAAGAGTTTGATCCGGATATCGTACACATCGCAACACCGGATCTTTTAGGCTTTAAAGCTTTGAAATGGGCTGTAAAAAATAAAAAATCGGTTGTTTCATCCTATCATACACATTTTTCCAGCTATCTGAAGTATTATAAACTTTCACTTCTTGAGCCGATTATGTGGAAATATCTGGCCTGGTTTTACAAACAGTGTGAGCTGGTTTTTGTGCCGTCGCCATCCATGGCAGAGATTCTTGAGCAGAAAAAAATAGAAACCCAATTTAGAATTTGGGCACGGGGCATAGAAAGTGATATTTTCAATCCCCAAAGAAGAAGCGAAGAGTGGAGGAAGAATCATGGGTTTGCATCAAATGATGTTGTAATCACATTTATCTCCAGATTGGTTTGGGAAAAAAACCTCAGGCTATTCGCCGAAGTGGTGAACAAAATTACAGCTGAAAGAAAAAATGCAAAAGCGCTCATTGTAGGTGATGGCCCGGCGATGGATGAAATGAAGCAATTAATGCCGGACGCAGTATTTACCGGATTTCTGGGTGGAACCGATCTTTCTGTTGCCTATGCAAGCAGTGATGTTTTCTTTTTTCCATCAGATACAGAAACTTTTGGGAATGTAACACTTGAAGCGATGGCCTGCGGGCTTCCGTGTGTAGTAGCAGATGCCACGGGAAGTAAATCCCTTGTGGATCATGGTGAAAATGGGTATGTAGTTCCGGTTGAAAGAACGGATTTATTCTATAAATTTATTGAAAGGCTGACACTTGAGGAGCCGTTGAGAAGAAAAATGGGATCTGCCAGTCTTGAAAAATCAAAAAACTACAGTTGGGAATCCATTAATAATAACCTTCTAGGGTACTACCTCGAAGTTTTAACAGAGAAACAGTAAAGATTTGCGCATACTATATATTTCACATCTACATCCGCCTAAAAACAAACCGCTAAAAAGTGTTGGTGGTATGCAGAATGTTAGTTTGCAGATGATAAAATCGATGAAACGAAGAGATGATGTTGAAATAGAAACTCTGATTCTTCATTCATCGTGGCGGTTCATTGGCATTAAAACATTTTTCTTTCTTGTGAGTCTCCTCTGGAGAATTCCGGCAACAGTGAAGCGATTTAAACCTGATGTTATTCTCTTTTCATCCATGGTTACTTCAGCGGTTTTGCCGGCTATGATCAAAAAGCCCCATGTACCGTGCGTAACCATCAACCACGGGCAGGATGTAACCCTTCCAAACCCGATGTACCAATGGTATGTACCAAAAATCTTTAAAAATCTGCAAGGTGTGATATCTGTTTCCACAGCTACAAGAACAGCATCAATTGAAAGGGGTATGCACCCCGATAAGGGCAGGGCTCTTTTTAACGGATTTGATTCCAAATCAAACAGAAAATTACCATCAAAAAAAGAAGCCCGGAAGATATTGGAAGAAGAGTTTGGGATTAACCTGAACAGCTCAAAATTACTTTTAACCGTTGGCAGGCATGTGAAGAGAAAGGGGCATGAATGGTTTATTCGGGAAGCATTTGATAAGATTGAATCTGATGTGATTTATCTGGTTGTGGGTGACGGGCCGGAGTACAAAAATATCGAAGAGGCTAAAAAAAGCTCTGAAAATAGTGAGAAAATTATACTAACCGGCCGTCTATCTGTTGAGATGCTACACCTGTGCTACGTAGCAGCCGATCTGTTTGTAATGCCCAATATTCCGGTTGAAGGAGATATGGAGGGATTCGGTATTGTACTTTTGGAGGCAAACAGAGCAGGAGTTCCGGCTGTTGCTTCAGATCTTGAAGGGATCAAAGATGTGATAAAACAAGGTGTAAATGGCTATCGGTTACCCCATGCAAATGCTGAGGCTTTTGCTGAAAAGATTGATTACATCATAAAAAACAATCTGGATACACTTTCTGAAACAAGCAAAGAGTACGTCTTGAAAACGTTCACCTGGGATGCAGTAGTGGAAAATTATGTCTCATTTCTCAGAAGCGTGAATGAATAACAGGTTTGTTGCGTTTCAAATTTGATTGAAATATATATCTCGGTATATTTACCTGTTTAATGTAAATGCAACAACCTCAATAATGGCCGATACTAAAGCCAACACCTCTTATCGTAAAGTTTTCAAAAAAGCATACGACTTCACGATGGCAGAGGACATTAAAAAACTTGGACTCTATCCCTATTTTAAACCTCTGCAAGCTACTGATGGTACCAGTGTAAACATCGAAGGCAGAGACGTAATAATGGCCGGATCAAACAATTATCTTGGACTTACGAACGACCCAAGAACGATTGAGGCTGCAAAGAATGTAATCGAAGTTTATGGTACTGGTTGTACCGGTTCGCGATATCTAAACGGCACACTTGATCTTCATATTGAATTGGAAGAAAAGCTGGCCACTTTCATGAGAAAAGAGTCTTGTGTACTCTTTAGTACCGGTTATCAAACCAATGAGGGATCTATTCAGGTTATTGCCGGCAGGAACGACCTCATTTTTTCTGACAGAGATAACCACGCTTGCATCGTTGTAGGTACGCAAGTATCGAATGCAAAAACTATTCGGTACCGCCACAACGATATGGATCAGCTCAGAACTTTTCTTGAGAAAGCAGATCCTGATGCCGGAAAAATTATTGTAACGGATGGCGTTTTTTCCATGTCGGGAACGCTGGCCAAAGTGCCCGAACTTGTAGAACTCGCCAATGAATTTGATGCAGGTCTCTATCTTGATGACGCCCACGCTATAGGTGTAGTAGGAGAGGGAGGAAGAGGTTCTGCTTCTGTTTTTGGGTTGATGGATGAAGTGGACCTGATCAGCGGTACGTTTTCAAAATCGTTTGCCTCACTAGGGGGGTTTTTAGTGGGTGACAGAACTATCATTGAGTTTATCAGGCACCAATCTCCGGCGCACATTTTTAGTGCAAGCATGCCTCCGGCAAACGTTGCTACTGTTTTAAAATCCCTTGAAATACTTCAGGAAGAACCGTGGAGACTCGAAAGGCTGGAACAAATTTCCAACTACATGAGAACGGAACTCAGAAATCTCGGTTTTAATGTATGGTCCAGCCAAACACCAATCATCCCTGTGGTTATTGGGGATATGATGAACTGTTTCCGATTCTGGAAAGATCTTTTCGAAGAGGGAGTTTACGTGAATGCAGTTGTGCCGCCTGCTGTGCCACAGGGTCAGGCTCTTGTTCGAACAAGTTATATGGCTACTCATACCGATGAACATCTTGATAAAATTCTGGATGCGTTCAGAAAAGTTGGGATTAAACACGGCATTATCGATGAAAATGGCCAGTCACTTATTGATCCGGAATAGATCGTGAAAAAGAAACCCAATACCCATCAGATAACTTTTGTTACCACAAAAGAGGATAAAAAGGGTTTCATCTATTTTCCATACAAGCACTACAAAGACGATCAGTATTGGGTTGCCCCACTATTAATTGAGAAAAAAAAACTACTCAACCCCGATAAAAATCCATTCTTTAACAATGCAGATATAGCATTTTTTAATGCTACTTTTAATAATAAGCCTGCCGGAAGAATCGCAGCTATTATTGATCACAGGTACAATCGCTATCATAATATTAAAACCGGCTTTTTTGGTTTTTTTGAATCCATTGATAAAAAAGAGACTACAGAACTACTCTTCAAAGTAGCTGAAGACTGGTTGCGTGAACAGGGAATGGAGCAAGTTCTGGGACCTGCCAATCCGGGTATGATGGATGAAATTGGCATTCTGGTTGAAGGATTTGATAAGTATCCATCAATTTTGATGCCATATAATAAACCGTATTATGATAAACTCATCTCGGGTGCGGGTTATAAAAAAGAGATGGATCTTCTTACTTACCTGGTAACTCAGGATTCCGTGGATCGAGACAGGGCATCGCGTGCAGTTGAAATTGTAAAGAAACGTTTGCCGGGAATAAAAATCCGTAAGATTAAACTGAAAAAAATCAGGGATGAAGTGAAAATTATCCGTGAAATATTCAACAGTGCGTGGAAGAATAACTGGGGGTTTATACCGCT
>SLGA01000261.1 GCA_007123985.1 Balneolaceae bacterium
ATCAATTCAGAAATCGGGCTAATGAAATGAAAGTAGACTTTGAAGAAATTCCGGGTTCAACCACCCCTTGCCCCTCCTTGCAAAGGAGGGGAGATTCATTGCATTAGCAAAATTTTAGCCAATAACCATGCACGAAATCTTCCGTCGAAAATATTTTATCTCTCTCAGTTACATGCTCATTGCGGTTGTGGGCATTGTTGCGTGGATGAATATCCCGATGGAGATGGCGCCCGACCTTCGGCTCCCTTCGGTTACGGTTAATTACTCGTGGGGCAGTACCTCTCCTGAGGTAATGGAGCAGGAGATTACCCGCAGGGTGGAATCGGTGGCCACACGGCTTAGAAATGTGGAGAGAATCCGTTCGGTCTCAAACGAGGGGAGGTCAAGCGTAACCATTACTTTTGAAAAAGATACGCCGGTAGAATATCGCATTCTCGAACTTCAGGAGTATCTGCACGGGCTGCGGGATGATTTTCCGCCACAGGTGCGTCAGCCGGTCATCAACCGCTCCATACCGCAGGAACTGCAGGAGCAGGAGACCTTTATGGCCTACTCAATAAGCGGCGATCGTACCAGCAGAGAGCTTTATCAGTTTGCCACACATCAAATACGTCTGCAACTGCTGGGCCTGGAGGGGCTTTCCGACATTGAAATTCAGGGAGCCGAAGATCCGGCCCTGGTAATACGCTTCAACACGCTGCTTCTGGAGAAGTATGGGTTCAACTCTTCACAACTGCTCAATCAGGTAAGGGAGCGCCTGGAGTGGCGATCCAGCGGTTTTGTGGAAGATAGTAACGGCCGCTACAGCCTGCTCATACCACCTCAGTTTGAATCTGTTGAAGCCATCAGGCAGATGAAAATTATCATCCCCAACAGCAACCGGCAGTTAACGCTGGGAGATATAGCCGAAGTAGCCATTGAAGACTATCCTGTAAAACGGCTAAAGCGGCTGAATGGAAAACCTGCGCTCACCATCTTTTTTATGCGTGAAAGTGGCTCCGATGCCATGTCTCTGGCGGAAACCGTGCGAAGGGAAATGGCTGCTATACAAGCCGCAATGCCTGCTGATATAACGCTACAGCTTGAACGCGACTCCACCGAAGACCTCCGTGCACAGTTTGGTAATTTGCAGTATCAATCGGCCTTCAGCCTGCTGTTTGTTTTTGTGATTTTACTCCTGTTTATCCGCCGGTTCCGAGCACCGTTTGTAATTCTGGGCAGCATCCTTTTTTCACTGTTGATGAGCCTCAGCATCCTCTTTTTTATGAACTACACGCTGAATGTACTTACGCTGGCAGGATTAACGGTAGCCCTCGGTATGATTATCGACAACGCCGTGGTGGTGTTTGAACAGCTAAACCCGAAGCTGCCGCCCGATCGTGAAAAGCGAATTGAGCACGTAAAAAAAGAGTTGCCCTTTACATTCGTGCCGGTGTTTGGGAGTACACTCACCACTGTAGGCATTTTTATTCCACTCTTTTTTGCGATGGAGGAACTGCAACTGTTTCTTGTTCCCCTGGCGGTTGCACTTACACTAACCCTCGTCTCATCGGTGCTCATCGCCCTTAGCTGGATTCCCTACTCACTCATCTGGCTGGTTCCATCAACCATCAAAAAAGAAGAACGCGCGCTGAAAAAGAAACTGAGCCGAAAATTGAATAGTGTTCTGATGCGCCTCTTCTACTGGAGACGAAAATTACGCTGGGCTTTTTATATTGGCCTGATTGCACTTTTCGGGCTGCCGATATTTGCGATTGATGAGCCGGATTGGGAGGATTCACGCTGGCCCGAATTTACCCGCACTTATTTCGATAACCGGAGCGACATCGATCCACTGATTGGCGGGCTTATCTACAAATTTTTCAATGAGACCTACTTCGGAACGCCGTGGGGAGGCCAGCAGCAGGAAAGGATTTTTGTAAATATTCGCACCCCGCAGGGCACCCCGATGGAAGAGATCAACAAGATGGCAAGAAATTTTGAGCTTCTCGCACTTCCCTACATGGAGGCATTCGATTACTTTGAGGTCGATGTTTCCGAATTTTTTGGTGCACGGTTACAGTTTTATATAAAAGATGAATACCTGTTTCGCCCCGAACCCTATCAGTACTATGCAGAGGCTATCTATTTGGCAGCAAGAACCGGAAATTCGGGTATCTCTGTATCGGGTCTGGGTGATGGATTTAGTACAGGTTTTGGAGGGGGAATGTCGGGGCAGAGGGTAACCCTGCGCGGGTTTTCGTATGATGAACTGCTGTTGCTGGCCGAAGATATAGCTGCCCGAATGAAACGAAACCCCAGGGTGCAAGAGGTTGACATCCACTCTACCGGCTGGATGCGAAACGACATGTTTCAATATATTCTTAGCTTAGATGATGACCGCTTAGCCATGAAAGGCCTCGACCGCCGGGCTGTGCTTGATGCCATTCAGCTTGATGTCAACCCCGAAAATATCCGCGGACAGGTAGAACTGGATGGAGAGCGGTTTTACTTAATCGGCAGTAATCAGGCTCAAACCGGCTATGAAGAGGAGTTTGTGCATCGTGCAAGAAAATCGGGCGAGCAGCTTTTTACTGTGAATGATGTTGCAAATCTTACACGAGAACCTACCATGCCACAGATAATTCGTGAAGATCAATCATATCAACGCATCGTAGCTATTGATTTCCTGGGCCCGCCCCGGCTGGCAAGTAATTATATCGAATCGGTACTGGATGAGGTGCCTGTGCCTGTTGGGGCTTCCATTCAGTTTGGCGGTGGTTTCTTTTCCTGGGGGCAATCCGATCAACTCGATAATTACCTGTTGCTGTTGTTCCTCACCATTCTGAGCGTCTGGATGATCGTCTCGGCGCTGCTGGAGAGTTGGCGCGATCCGCTTGTGGTTATCCTGGCGATTCCGCTCAGCCTTATCGGGGTGATGGCAGGTGCACTTTGGCACGACATTAATTTTGACCAGGGCGCCATTGCAGGAACCCTGCTCGCCGTGGGAGTGGTAGTGAACAACTCCATCCTGCTCATCCACGAAAAACAGCGTTGCAGGGGACTGGGTATCCACGGGCTGCGGAGCTGGGTGCAGGTGTACCGCAACAAGATGCGCACGGTGATGATCACATCACTCACAACCATGGGCGGCCTGCTTCCACTCATCCTGTTCGGCACCAACGATTTCTGGACCGACCTCGCCATTGTGGTAATATGGGGCCTGGGAACGAGTTTAACACTGATTTTGATACTGATGGGGATATGGGAGAGGGATAATCTTGAGTCTTGAGATGTGATAAATTCTTCCCTAAAACCGCGTCCGGCTGCTGCCCGGAAGGGGCATAAGGGTTGGGTCGCTTTGCTGGAAGCGATCGGTTAATGACGCATAAATAGTTGAAAATAATTTGAATTAAATTATTAAGTCCCGACATAAAGCATTGGGGTTTCGCTAAAGCGTAAAAAAAATGAGCACTACGTGGTGCTCTACCAACGGTAGCCTGTTTTTATGACAGTTCCATATCCCCTGTACTTCTGACTGCGAATAATGTCATGCTATTTCACTCATGCTGTACTTGTGCTAATGGTTTAGCAAAATGTACTGGCTCGGAGGAAGATTGCTGGGATGATCACCTCACTTACAACCACGGTTATGTTCGGGTTACAGCAGAAATAAACTATCAAATTCACAACTACCACTTCTAATTATAAATGTTCAAAATCATCAAGATCTTTAAATCTGCCGGCGGCCTTTTTGTTTTTTTTAAGCATCTCTTTGCTGATTGTTTGTATGGGGATGTTATCCACGTGAAAGACCACTTTTTGGGAATAACACAGGTTAAATGAAACACCCTCAACAGAAGTGATGATATCAATTCTATAAGGCTCGTGGCCCAACTGGATAATTTGATCCGGATGTGTAAAATCGTCAATAGTCAGTTTCAATGAGCTGAACCCAAATTGATCAAGAACTTCAATCATCCGCTTGGCGTTTTTGGAATTAGGATTAATCCAGAAGTCTATATCTCCAGTAAAACGGGGATATCCGTGGAGGATAACTGCATATCCTCCAACAAGAAGATATTCAACTTTTTTTGCGTTCAATAATTTTATGAACTCTTTGAAGTCTTTGGTCAGCATCGATTCCTTTTAATTTCATGTACTGTTTCCGCAGTGATTCTGCGGCGGCCAATCGTTCTTCCGGCGATTTACTTTGCCAGTATTCTCTCTCATCTTCAATCTGTTTGGGATCTTTCAGATGATATTTTCGTACTCTTTTTTGCATGGCAGTGAGGATTTTATAAAGAATTAAAGATACAAAAAATGCAATTGAATTAGAATAACGGGTCTCCAACCCACGGGATTAGAATTCGAATTTTCGCCTTAACATAATTATCTACAATAACCCGGTTCACACCTACAACGCAATAACCCAACTTATATATTGATTTCAACACCATAAAATGGAAGAATGGCAGGTACATGCCAGCCGGCTCTCAGAAAGCATATCGATTGAAAAAATGATCCGGCAAGAGATGTACAAAAAAAATCTTTGCTATTTTGATGGTATTGCAGGTGTATCAGCACGTTGTCGAAAAATGGCGGAATTGTACCCAGGTTTATTTCCTGATCATCTAATCCCATTGCTCCTCGAAACCATCACATCATCACCTTTTTGGGATGATGTGGAAACGGACACAATGAAACGTAACAACATCGGATTGCTTTCAGGGTTAATGGGAATCGGGCTTGAACTGATCTGTTTGGATGAGTATTGCCGGAAAAATATCAACATTGATTCTAAAACGGAGATGATATGAACAAAAATGAAAAGACAAACCTGCAAGACACCACTTTTTTAATACCAGTACGGCTGGATTCGATTGTCCGTCTTGAAAATCTGATTGCGGTTGTCAACTTTTTAACAGATCATGTTCAACCCCCAATTCACGTATTGGAGGCATCAGCTTACAACAATGGTTTGATCAAAACCTGTCTTGGAAATCGCATTCACTACCGGTTTATTGAAAATTTTGACCCCATCTTTCATCGCACAAAATATATCAATGAATTGGTCAGTGGTTGTGATACTCCATATGTGGCTGTTTGGGACGCCGACCTGATTACACCTTCTCCTCAAATTATTTCGTCTGTACGATTACTGCGCGATAATATGGCTCAATTTGTCATCCCTTATCAATTCAATTGTTTGGAAACATCAGAGATTATCAGGGAGATGTTTATTCAAACAGGAGATCTCTCCTTTCTGATAAAAAATGCGGGAAAGATGAAAAAAATCTATGCTCCGAACCCGGTTGGCGGTGCCTATTTCTGTAACAGAGAAACCTATAAAAAAATTGGCATGGAGAATGAACATTTTTACGGATGGGGCAGGGAAGATGGGGAAAGGATTATACGGGCAAAAGGATTTGGCTATGAATTTGTACACATTAAAGGCTCTATGTTTCATCTAACGCACGAACGAGGGGTTAACAGTAAGTTTCATTCATCCAGGCAGGGTGATGTGAAACTGTCGGAAGTGTTTCGAATTTATTCGA
>SLGA01000090.1 GCA_007123985.1 Balneolaceae bacterium
AGTGCATGTGGTAAAGCTCTTGGTGCAATCCCAGAAACAACAGTTGGTTACGAGCTGAGATATAACAACTCACTGAAATCTGCTACCTCAGAAGACAGTTTCGTTAAGTTTATTCTTGAAGGCCAGCCCGAACCGCCTCTCTACTTCGCAAGAATGAAGAGAGACAACAAAATCGGTCCCGCATTGATTGGAGGCCTGCCGCAGCCAAAAAGACTGACAACCAAAGAGCTGAAAGGTCTTGCAAATAAGGATAACAGTGTTCTGCTGGATACACGAGAGAGAAATGAGTACGCAGCAGGCCATATTCCCGGTTCGTTGTTATCTCCGCTCAATAAGCAGTTTAATACGGTTGCAGGATCATACATCACAGAAGATGAAGATATCTACCTGGTTGTAAATGGCCATCAGTTGGAAGAAGCTGTGCTGGATCTTTACAGAATTGGCCTCGACAAAGTTGCAGGATATGTAACTCCACGAGATCTGCTTATTTACAAAGAGCAGGGTGGACAGTTCGATACCCTTGAAACCGTAACCTTCGAAGGTATCCATGAACTCAAAGAGAATGAAGCTGTTCTTGATGTAAGAAAAGGTTCTGAGTATGAAGAAGCCCACGTTGAAGGGGCTCTGAACATTGCTCACACCCGATTACTCCCAAGAAAAGAAGAATTACCAAGAGATAAGAAGTTGTATGTTCATTGTCAGTCAGGCGGCCGATCAGCCGTGGCATCAGCCCTTCTAAAGAGAGCCGGGTTTGATGTGGCTCTGGTTGAAGATGAATTTGCAAACTATAAAAACCTTCAAACAGCATAATCCCGATTAATAAAATTAGTGCCGGCAATGTGAAAGTTGCCGGTTACTTTACACGGAAACCAGGCTGATGGCATGTTTCCCAAATCTTGCAAAGAAACAGAACTTGAATGTTACACTGTTTCGCAAACATCTTTCCTAAAACAAACATAAAGAAGAGAACAGGTATTCTGTTCAGGCAGAACCATTGAATCCTTTAAAACATCATATCAACCAGGCCTTTCCACTTCTGCAGGATGTGGCAACCTACAGCAGGGAAAAATTTAAGGGCGATTTGAGTGCCGGGCTAACCGTTGGGATAATGCTGATACCGCAGGGGATGGCATATGCACTTATTGCAGGTCTCCCGCCTCAATACGGACTTTATGCATCTGTGGTTCCGTTGTTGATATATGCTTTTCTCGGAACGTCTAAGCACCTTGGTATTGGGCCGGTAGCTCTGATTGCTCTTCTGGTAGCTTCTGCTGTTGCACCTATTGCTGAAACACCGGATGAATATATTGCACTTAGCATTTTACTGGCTCTGATGGTTGGCGTTATGCAGCTGTTGTTTGGCTTGATGAGAATGGGTTTCATGGTAAACCTGCTATCGCACCCTGTACTTTCCGGTTTCGTTTCAGCTGCGGCAATCATTATAGGGTTGAGTCAGCTTCACCATATTTTAGGAGTGAATTCTGTTACCGGTGGTCTTCATGAAATAGTGTACGGAATAACCATTCAGCTCGCTAATGTGCAGGTTTTTACACTTGCAACAGGTGTGGCTGCAATTGCACTGATCATCTTCGCAAAAAAGAAATTTCCCTCACTTCCAGGCCCTGTTTTGGCAGTGGTTGCAGGTATTGTATTTATCTATGCAAGCAACCTTCATGAGTCGGGTGTGGCAATTGTAGGAGAAATTTCGCGCGGCTTGCCCGCCTTTGTGATGCCGGCCATAGAGTGGGCAACCATTATGCAGTTACTGCCAATGGCTGTAGCGATTGCATTGGTGGCATTCATGGAATCGATTGCAGTGGCAAAAGCGGTTCAGCAAAAATCGAAAGAGTATAAAATTGATTCAAACAAAGAGCTTATTGCACTGGGTGCTGCAAATATTGGCGGTTCACTATTCCAGTCGTTCCCGGTTACGGGCAGCTTTTCAAGAACAGCAATTAATTTTGAAACAGGTGCAAAAACAGGCTTAGCAGGTATTTTCAGTGCACT
The DNA here is from genome assembly GCA_007123985.1 of Balneolaceae bacterium. Classification (GTDB taxonomy): domain Bacteria; phylum Bacteroidota; class Rhodothermia; order Balneolales; family Balneolaceae; genus Rhodohalobacter. The sequence goes on from SLGA01000090.1 coordinate 2,008, forward strand.
CGTTGTTGCTCTCACCTTGCTTTTCTTAACGCCACTTTTCTATTACCTGCCCAATGCGGTTTTGGGTGCTATCATTATTGTAGCTGTATTTGGTCTCATTGATTACAAAGAGTTTAAAAGGCTATGGAAGGTTGGCCATTACGACCGGTATATGCTGCTTGCTACATTTTCGGGCACACTTTTCATTGGGATTAAAGAGGGAATTTTACTTGGAGTAACACTCTCGGTGATCATGTTGTTGTACCGTTCAGCAAGGCCAAACCATGCAGTGATCGGTAAAATTCCGGGTACATCTGTGTACAGAAGCATCAACCGGTATGAAACAGAAGAAAACCCGAATGTGGTGGTATTTCGGTTTGATGCACCACTGCATTTTGCCAATGCAGAATACTTCAGAGAAAAAGTAAATGAACTGATCACAGATAGACCACAAACCACTTGCATGGTGCTTGATCTGAACGGGGTAAATGAGATTGATTCAACAGGACTGGATGAACTGCTGGAAACTATGAAGGATCTCAGTGAGAAAAATATCACTGTAAAGCTTGCAGAGGTAAAAGCCTCGGTACGCGATATGTTAAAAACAAGTTCGGAAACCGACAGTGACTGGACTTTTTATATGAGAATAGAAGATGCCGTTTTGGCATTTAGTGATAGTGAAAAAGAGGAAGAAGAGACAGAATACACAATTCATCTCGATACGAAATAAGGAGAATTTATCTGATGGAAACAGAAATTATCATTGTACTGGCAATTATGGCCTTTACCATCTTCATGCTGGTAACAGAAAAGGTTCGAATTGATGTAACCGCCATTATTACGATGCTTGCACTGAGTTGGAGCGGTATTTTAACCAGTAACGAGGCGCTTTCAGGATTTTCAAGTAACGCAGTTGTTGCTATGATTGCTGTAATGATTCTGGGAGAAGGAGTTGCCCGAACCGGCATGATGTCGCGATTCTCAAAATGGCTTCTCAAACGGGTTGGTACCAAAAAATCAACGGTACTCGGGTCATTGTCACTATCTGTGGGTACCCTGTCCGGGGTGATTCAAAACATTGGCGCGGCAGCACTATTTCTGCCAAGCATTATCGATATCGCAAGAAGAATTAAGGTTTCAGCATCCGAGCTTATTATGCCCATTGGGTTTATGGCCATTATCGGTGGTACGTTAACCATGGTGGGTTCTGGCCATTTGATTTTAACAAACGATCTACTTGAAGCCGCAAACCTTGAACCGTATGGTCTTTTTGCCGTTACTCCTGTTGGAGTAGCTCTGCTTATTGCCGCGATTATTTTCTTTCTCTTTTTCGGAAAAATATTTTTACCACAGGGATCTGCCGACGGTAAACTGGAACCAACTGAGCAGGAAAAAGTAATCGAAGCGTTTAATCTGAAGAAAGATATACGCTATTTCCGCATTGGTAAAGGAAGCGCAATAATCAATCAAACCGTTGAAGAATCGGGTATATGGCACAAGTACGATATCAACATCCTTGCATTGTCTCATGATAAACATGCAGACTATGCGCCCTGGAGAGAAACAGAGTTTAATGAAGGCCAGATTATGGCGCTCTACGGTGACCAGGAAAGAGTACAACGGTTTTCGGAAGATTATCAGCTCGAAACAGCTTCAACACATCCAATGTTTGAAAATCTTGATGATCCCGAAGAGTCCGGATTTGTTGAGGTGATTGTACCGCCAAGATCGGAGCTGGTTGGCCAGAGTATTCGACAGTTTTCCATGAGAAAACGGTATGCTGTAGAGCCCATTATGCTTTTTAGCGATGGTCAGCGGGTGGAAGGAGATTTCTCTGATCACAAAATCAAAACGGGTGATACGTTTATCATTTACGGCCCCTGGAACCACATTAAACGCCTGCAAAGTACCGATCCGTTTGTGGTAGCCACTCCGTTTTCTGTTGAGGAAAAGCATCCTTCTAAAACCTGGCAGGCAGCGGGAAGTTTTCTGCTCGCGATTGTTTTGGCGATGTCCGGTTTTTCCATTTCCATTTCGTTTTTAACCGGCGCCATCGTTATGATTCTTACAAAAGTGATGAGTATTCAGGATGCCTATAAAGCGATCGAATGGAAAGTGGTATTTTTACTTGTTGGGTTGATTCCACTTGGAATTGCGATGCAAAACAGTGGCACAGCCGAATTCTTAGCCGAAAGTGTAATGAGTATTGTTGACGGAAGCCACCTGTTGGTTCTTCTTTTTACGGTCGCTTTGCTTTCAACAGGCTTTTCACTGGTGATGTCGAATGTGGGGGCTGTAGTGGTACTGGCTCCTCTTGTGGTAAGTATAGGGTTAATTGCAGGGGTTGATCCCCGGCCACTGGTTCTACTTGCAGCTGTAAATGCAGGAAACTCGTTCATTCTGCCTACTCATCAGGTAAATGCCCTCATGATGACTGCAGGGGGATATAAAACCAGAGACTATTTCAAAGCGGGTGGCGGAATGACTATCGTGTTCCTTTTTGTATCTGTGTTCTTTTTCTATTACACGTTCTTTTAAAATTTGATAATGGCTACAACCAAAAAAACCGGAATAAAAGAAAACTGGAAACAGTTCTCGCTGCTTGTTCTGATCAATGCTTTTGTAGGTGGTATGGTAGGCCTCGAGCGCACCATACTTCCCGAAATTGCTGAAACAGAATTTGGAATTGCGGCCCGGTCTGCTGTCTTTTCGTTCATCATCGTTTTTGGGATAACGAAAGCAATCTCAAATTACTTTGCCGGACGGTTTTCTCAGAAATTTGGCCGCAAAAATATGCTGATAATCGGCTGGATTATTGGTATACCGGTTCCATTTATTCTGATGTTTGCCGATAGCTGGAACTGGGTTATAGTGGCTAATGTGTTTCTTGGTATTAATCAGGGTTTGGCATGGTCGGCCAATGTGATTATGAAGATCGATATAGCCGGTGAAAAAGACCGTGGCCTTGCAATGGGCCTGAATGAATTTGCCGGTTACCTGGCCGTAGGTGTGGTTGCCTTTTTAACCGGTTGGATAGCCTCAGAGTATGGTTTACGGCCGTATCCGTTTTATCTGGGAATTGTTTTGGCGATATCGGGTCTGCTGCTCTCAATTTTCTTTGTGAAGGATACATATGCGTGGGTAAAACTGGAAGCAAAAACCACAAAAAGAAAACAAAGCAGTGAGAGCCTGTTCTGGAAAACATCGTGGAAAGACAGGAATCTTTTTGCAGTTACACAATCGGGCCTTGTAACAAACTTTAAGGATGGTATGGCCTGGGGTGTATTTCCACTGTTTTTGGTTGCCTCCGGTTTGAGCCTTGCACAAACAGGAATTGTTGTGGCAATTTACCCTGTATTTTGGGGCACATTTCAGGTTATAACCGGTAAATTGTCGGATTACAGCGGCCGTAAACAGATGCTGGTTGTAGGTATGCTTGTGCAGGCAGCAAGTTTGTTGATTTTTCCGATTATTACAGAATTTTATCACTATGTTGCAGTTGCTTCACTGCTCGGAATTGGAACCGCAATGGTTTATCCAACGTTTTTA
>SLGA01000149.1 GCA_007123985.1 Balneolaceae bacterium
CATACGCTGTTTGGTTTCAGCACCTTCAGAATGAGGAACTCTATTTTGCATTAAATCCTGATGAAGTGTTTCACGCAGCAAGTACCATGAAAACACCTGTAATGGTCGAGCTGTTTCGAAGAGCCGAATTGGGAGATTTTAACCTGTCTGATTCCATCAAAGTTGAAAATCGGTTCTATAGCATTGTGGATGGGTCGGAATATCAGCTTGACCTTGATCCTGATGGAGATGATCCCTTCGAGCGAAAAGTGGATGAGATGGCAACCCTGTACGACCTCAATCACGCCATGATAACCTACAGCAGTAATATCACTACAAATCTGATTATTCAGCTTGTGGGTGCTGAAGAAACCACAAATACCATGAGAAATCTCGGAGCAGAACGTATTGAGGTGATTCGAGGGCTTTATGATATGGAAGCATTTAACCGGGGCCTGAGTAACAGAACCACAGCCAAAGATCTTGGAATACTATTTCAGCATATTGCAAACGGTACAGCTGTGAGTCCTCAAATGGATCAATTGATGATTGAGGTATTGAAAGATCAGTTCTATCGTGATGTGATTCCCGCAAAATTACCTGATGATGTGATTACTGCCACCAAATCAGGGTTCATAACAGGCGTTATTCACGATTCCGGAATTGTTTACCTGTCTGATGGTCAATCATATGTCTTGATTTTTCTCTCTAAAGATCTTCCGGATGCAGAAACAGGCCGCGAAGCAGGATCCGAAGTTTCCAAAAGGATATATGAGCACCTCTCAAATTAGGATGCGCAAAACATCCTATTCCTGTGTGGCAAAACATATCACTATTAAACTGGTTAAATTTTGCAAAGGGTGCATTATTAAAAGGGAATGAATTGGTCTGTTTTAGCTGAAATCATTACTATGGCTCAAATGATTTAAAAAACCAGACGAATTCCTTATATGAAAAAAGTTATTACCACCCTTCTTATATCTTTTTTGCTTGTTTCAATCTCTAATGCTCAAAATCTTTTTGATTATCTGCCCGGAGATATTACATACAATGAAACCATTCCAACCCCGGCCGAAATTTTAGGTCACGAAGTAGGCGAATGGCATATCACGCACGATAAGCTGGTACAGTACATGTATGCGGTAGCAGAAGCATCCGAAAGGGTAACCATTCATGAGTATGCCCGCACGTACGAAGGCCGTCCGCTACTTTTGCTTGCCATAACTTCACCGGAAAATCATGCAAACCTGGATCAGATCATGGAAAATCACCATGCACTTACCGATCCAGACCGATCATCTCAGCTTGATATTGAAAGCATGCCGGTTGTTGTAAACCTGGGCAAGAGTGTTCACGGAAACGAACCCAGCGGATCAAACTCCGCACCTTTAGTTGCCTATTATTTTAGTGCAGGTGAGGGCGAAAAGATCGATGCCATTCTGAATCATTCAATTATCCTGCTGGATCCTTCCCTGAATCCTGACGGATTAAACCGGTTTGCGACCTGGGTAAATATGCACAAAAGTGCAACAACGGTTACCGATCCCGCATCGCGTGAATTCAATGAAGTGTGGCCAAATGGCCGTACCAACCATTACTGGTTTGATCTGAACCGGGACTGGATGCCCGTTGTACATCCCGAAAGCCGCGGCCGTATCAACATGTTCCATAAGTGGCGGCCCAATGTACTCACAGATCATCATGAAATGGGTACCAACGCCACCTATTTTTTTCAGCCCGGAATACCCGACAGAACGCATCCGCTCACACCGCAAATCAACCAGGATTTAACTGCCGCTATTGCAGAGTACCATGCTGATGCCCTTGATGCTGTACAGGCTCTCTATTACACCAAAGAGTCTTTTGATGATTTTTACTATGGTAAAGGCTCCACCTATCCGGATATTTTCGGTACAATCGGGATACTGTTTGAGCAAGCAAGTTCTCGCGGACACGCTCAGGAGAGTGTTCACGGTGTGGTTGACTTTCCCTTCACCATTCGCAATCAGTTTTTAACTTCACTCTCCACCGTTGATGCATCCGTTGCTCTTAGAGCAGATCTGCACGAATATCGCCGCAGTTTTTATCGAGATATGCTGGAGGAGGCTTCAGGAGCACAAACAAGGGCAATTATTGTGGGTGACTACAATGATTCCGGCAGAAATTTTCACCTCGCTGATCTGCTGAGCCATCATAATGTGGAGATGTATGAACTGGCACAGGATTTTGAAATCGATGGCAAAGAATTTAAACAAGGCCGCGCACTTGTAATACCCACAGAGCAGACCGAGTACAAATTTATTGAAGCAATGTTTGAAACTCGGATTGAATTCCCCGACAGCCTTTTTTATGATATCTCCACATGGACACTTCCTTTTGCGTTTAATATGCCGTATGTCGAACTCACATCACGGCAGTTTAACCAAAATCTGTTGGGTGATTTAATTATTGAACCGCAGCTTCCTGCAGGTGAAGTGGTTGGCGGAAAGAGCAGCTATGCCTATATGTTTGAATGGGATGAGTATTACGCGCCAAGAACCTTGTACAGGCTGCAAAACCTGGGGGTTCGTACGAAAGTTGCATCGCGCCCCACAACAGTGAACACTTCTGAAGGGCCCAAAGAGTTTGGGTATGGTTCAATTTTGGTTTCACTCGGTATTCAGGATGTGGATGAAGACCGGATTTATGAAACACTTGCGATAGCGGCAGAAGAAGATGGCGTACATATTTATAGCATTCATCGCGGCCTGGCTGCGGCAGGCGTGGATCTTGGCAGCCCGAGCATGAATATTCTTGAAAAGCCAAGTGTAGCTATCCTTGCGGGAGCAGGAATCAGTAACCTGGAAGTTGGAGAAATCTGGCATCAACTCGATCAACGGTACCGTATTCCCCTCACCATTATCGATAAACATCGCCTGGGTAATGTAGATCTTAACAGGTACAACCGCATCATCATGACACAGGGAAATTACAATGATCTTTCGGACGGCGCGGTTAATGAACTGAAACGATGGGTACGAGGCGGGGGTGTACTGATCGTGCAAAGAAGCGCTATAAACTGGGCAAGAAACCAGGATATGATTTCTATCGATCAAAAAGAGAGGGTTGAAACTGATCAGCCCCAGCACCTTCCATACATCGATATGCAGGCCACACGGGGAGCACAGGTTATTGGCGGCTCCATTTTTAATGGCATGCTGGACATCACCCATCCGCTTGGTTACGGTTACAAAAGAAGTGAGATCCACATTTTCAGAAACAGTACAAACTTTCTGGAAAAGCCTGAAAACCCCTGGGCAAATCCACTATATATTACAAATGATCCGCTGGTGTCTGGTTATATTTCCGATCAAAATCTCGAGATGGTTGCTGATACACCATCAGCTTTTGTAAGCGGGTACGGAAGCGGAAGAATTATCAGTTTTGTGGACAATCCAAATTTCCGGGCGTTTTGGTATGGCAAGAATAAGTTGTTTGCAAACGCTCTCTTTTTTGGTAATACCATACACGGTGCTACCACAAACTAAGTGAGTAGAGTTATTAGTGATTATAGAATAAACCCCTCTGATGATTATTGGAGGGGTTTTTTTACAACAGGTTTAAATCACTGCTTAGGGTTTTTCTTAATTTTGTTCTCAACTCCAACATTCAAAGGTCGATTTTTATCACCGGCAAGATGAATGGTTTGAGTTGGGAAGGCAAAATCAATTCCCTCATCATTAAACTGCCTGAATACCTCTCTGTTTACCCACTCGGTAAATTGCATATACTGCCAGTAATCGGGCGGATGATACCAGTAAAAAGCTTTTAGATTGAGCGAATCAGCGTTCAGGTCGTCAAAAAATACCTTAGGCGGCAGTTCATCATTCATACCTTCATGATTATCAAGGATCTCTTTCAGGATTTCCACAGCGCGGTCCACTTTTTCGGGTGGTGTATCGTAGGTGATGGTAACATCAAAAACTCGCCTGATGAACTGTCTTTTACCGATGTTGTGGATAGTCATGTTGGCGAGATTTCCGTTCGGAACGGTGAGCATGTGCCCGTCAAGAGTGCGTATTTTTGTGGTTCGTACACCTACCTCGGCCACCACACCAAGCTTATCTTCAAGGTTGATAAGTTCACCAACATTGAATGGTTTGTCGGCAAAAATCATGAGTGAGCCGAAGAAATTTCGGATGGTATCCTGGGCAGCAAGGCCAAGTGCAAGTCCGCCAATTCCAATACCTGCAAGAATACTGGTTATAGGCTGATCACTCATGATCTGAGCTGCCTGCAAAATCACCAGAATAACGACAGCCACACGAATTGATTTGCCAACAATGGGAATCAGCATCATGTCTATATTCACGGAATCATCTTTGGCAAATCCTTTCAGCCAGGCATCAATCACATCAACCTGGCGGTAGGCAAAATGTCCGATAGCAAGCACAATCAGCAGTGAGAGTGTGGTGAAAAGAAGGCTTTGAAATCCATCAGGTACATGTAAAAAAGAGATGCCAATTCGAAGGCCAAATGCAAAAAAGAGAAACGTTACCGACATGGACGCCGATTCAACGGCAATACCCAGTAATTTTTGTCCGCGTGCTTCCAGTTTTGGTTTTAAACGGGAGAGAAAAAATTTCAGAACTTTTCCTAAAAAAAGAGAAAGGGCAATAATGGCTACAAGAGCAAGAATTCTCCACAGTTCGTTGCCAACAAACACGTATTCAGCCGGTTCGGTCAGTATATCCATAGGGATTTATTAAGAAAAAAGAACTTAAGGGTTCAAAATTAACTCATTATAAAGGGTATCGAGCAGTTCAAGCCCAAAGTTGTTACTGTACTCCCAAAACATTGCTCCGCCAAGTCCGCGCGCTTTTATATAGTGGCTTTTGTACCGAATAGAGTCTTCATCATCATAAGAAATAAGCTTTTGGATATCGGGGTTCCACAAATAGGGAGCTTTGGCCTCGTGATCCCAAAATCGGGTAAATCCATTCCGGTTGATGTAATCATCGCGAAGTTCATCAAAACGATACGTACCCCGATCACTGCCAGGAGCAAACTGATAGAGTCCATTATTTTCCGGCCGAACCTCCGTCCAGTAGCGGCCATAGAATGCTACACCCAGTACAAGTTTTTCAGATGGAATGCCGGCATCGATATGCCACTGAATGGATTGATCGGCCGAGGGACCGGTAAAGTGAACGCTCTGGTTTGGGTAAAGATTTGTGTGATGGCCCGCCACAGGAGAGCCACCCGTGTGATAATCATAAGTCATCACATTGATAAAATTGAGATACTGATGGGCTATATGCATTTCGGTATTCTCCAAAAAACCCTTGCTGGCTCCGGTGGCAATTGTCAGCAGATAGGGGTTCTCATTTCTCTCATCGGCAGTGGTCTGTTTATCAAGCTGCCGGCGCAGCTCTCTGAGTATGAGCGTGAAATTTTGCTTATCAACCTCCCGGTATACATTGCCCGCTCCCGGGTGGCCGGGATATTCCCAGTCAAGATCAATGCCGTCGAGATTATGCCTCAACATATATTCAACGGCACTTTCTGCAAATATGCGGCGAGACTCTTCCGTAAGGGCAGCATCAGAAAAGTACGTAGATCGGGTCCAGCCGCCTACAGAAATTAAAAGCTTTAAATCCGGGTTTTCTGTCCTGAGAGAATCCAGGACAAGGAAATTGTGTGCATCGTTATCATTTAATTCAGTTACTCTGCCATCAACAATATCAGCAAATGCATAGTTGATGTGGGTAAGTTTTTTGGCGTCGATGTCGGCAGTTGTCCATCCCTGCCTCCATCCTGCCACATACCCGATGATTTTATAATCCTCAGTGCCATTTTTATCCAGGCTGGTGATGTTTTTCTCCGCTGATAGCTCTTCAGGCAGAGCAAAGGTCAACGAGATCATGTATAAAAGTGACAAGAACAGTGAGTAAAAAAAGGTTTGATTGTGTGTCATCATAGAAAAAGATCAATTGATGTAACGAAACTGTATGAACCATTTTTTGAATGGCACAGATGATTGACCATTCAACCTGAAAGATGCCCAAAATTTTGCCGATATTCATGAAAATAGTCAATCATTCAGAAACAGACGGAATTGCAGGGCAATGAAAAGCAGAATAGAGAAACTTGAAAAGCTAAGCAGACAACTGGAACCTGTGCGGCGTGAAAGAGAGATGCTACAGAGACTGGCACTCAACTACAGTAATCAGTTTTTAGATGAGCAGGCTGCTGCTCCGGCTTATACGCCCTATGAGAAAGAAATGGTGAATGCTCTTCTTGATGATGATATTCCTGAAGAGGGTGTGCCACCTGAGGATGTAGTTAAGATATTTGGCGATAATGTTGTGCCTCCTGGGTTAAATCTTACATCAGGCAGGCATTTCGGCTATATACCGGGCGGGGGACTTTCTTCATCAGCCGTGGGGGATTATCTGGCGGCAGTTACAAACAGGTATGCAGGTGTTTATTCATCATCACCTGGAGCCGTAGCACTTGAAACGCGGATGGTAAATTGGCTAGCCGAGCTTTTTGGTTACCCCAAAACCAGCGGCGGATATCTTGCATCGGGTGGCAGCCATGCAAATCTTACAGCCATTGTTACCGCCCGTGATAGCAAACAGCTTAAAGCTGTGGATTTCCCAAAAGCAGTGGTTTATTTAACCGCACAAACGCACCACTGTGTGGCAAGAGCACTGAATATTGCCGGATTGGCAGAATGTAAACGTCATTATATAGAAATGGACGATCAGTTCAGGATGGTGTCGGAGAAATTAAATGAAGCAATTTCGGGCGATTTGAACCGTGGTTTCATACCCTGGCTGGTTGTGGCATCTGCCGGCTCAACAGATGCAGGTGCGATTGATCCCATTGCCGATATTGCAAAAGTAGCAGATGCGCATAAAATCTGGTTTCATGTAGATGCTGCCTATGGCGGATTTTTTATGCTCACGGAATCGGGTAAACGTTTATTGGAGGGTATCGAGAAGTCGGATTCGCTCGTGGTAGATCCGCATAAAGGACTGTTTTTGCCTTATGGTTCGGGTGCACTGCTGATAAAAGATTCAAAAAAATTAGCCTACACTCACCGTTTTGAAGCAAGTTATATGAATGATACAAGAGTGGAGGCCGGAATGTATTCACCGGCAGAAATTTCTCCCGAGCTCAGCAAACATTTTAGGGCGGTGCGCATGTGGCTTCCGTTAAAAATTCATGGAGTATCTGCATTCAGGGCGGCATTGGACGAGAAACTGCTGCTTGCCGGCTACCTCTGGGAGAAGCTGAACGAGATGGATCAAATAGAAACGGGTCCTAAGCCTCAGCTCAGTGTTGTGATGTTCAGGTGGAATCCCGATGAAGATGAATCTGTAAATGATCGTTTAAACAAAAAGCTTCATCAGCTATTACTTGAGGATGGCCGTGTATTCCTTTCTACAACTCAGATTGAAGGCAGATTTTACTTCAGGGCAGCAATACTTTCAGCCCGCACACACCTTGGCGAAACCGATACTCTGCTTTCAGTACTTAAAGAAAAAGCAGAGGAATTGAAGAAAAATTTAAAGTACGGTGCCAGAAGCTATTCAAACCCAAGCTGAAACCGGTCGCGCATCTCTTGCACATAAACGCCGATATCATTTCTGATTTCAAAAAGCCTGCTGTGCAATTTTGCATAGATTGAAGGAACAATAAATGGCTCTTTCTTCATATGCTGAAGATAATTAAGGGCATTGTTTGCGCTGTAGAGTGCTTTTTTTGTGTAAGCGATGTTTCCTCCAAGTACATCCTGTTCAAACCCAAAGGAGTAGCCGCCGGCAAGTTTTGCACTTACTTTCAGAACATTGATTATAAATTCATGCACTTGCTTGGTTTGCAGGTGTGAAGGGATATTTTCAGCCCATTTCAACACATCAACGGCAAAACTTCTAGCTTCTTTATACACCTCCAGATTTTCTATGGATCCATAATCAGACAGGGTAAAATCGTCGCTGAGTTCTTTCCAGTCCTCCCCGTAGTCGAAATCGTCGTCGTCATCATCTTCATCTTCTTCGTACGAATCAAATGGATAGATGGAATTCCGAAAGAAGAAATCATCGTCTTCAAATTCGTCTTCGTCATCTTCCCAATCGTCTTCATCTTCAGGGAAATACGCTTCGTCGAGAAGTAACTCTTCCTCAATAAATGCCTCCACAGCATCAAGTTCGTCTAAACTCTCCTGAAGCAGGGTTACCCAACGAGGGGTATTTCCTTTGGGGTCAGATGTGATGAAGCGTCTAAGCTGTTCGCTTCGTTTTTCGATTTCGTCAAGGTGAGACTCCCATTGATGTTCGTTCCAGATGGGGCCTTCGTCAAAACCGTCTAAGCTCATTCAGTGATGTGCTAAATAAATTAATGGTTATTCTATGTAACTAAATTCGGAATTTAATTACAAGCTTAAAATACGATCTTTCCAAATAGAATAACAGCCCGGAAAGAAGTTTGGATTTACAGTTTTTCGAGTACCCGGATAATCACTTTTGTCATCTTTGGCTCGGCCATTGCGGCGGCGTTCAGAATGTCTTCCATGTTTACGGGTTCCAGTGCATCCGGAAAACATTCATCCGTAATTACAGAAATTCCAAGTACATCCATGCCCATGTGTACAGCGGCAATAACTTCAGGTACGGTACTCATTCCAACCACATCGGCACCAATCAACCGAAGAAACCGATATTCTGATTTGGTTTCAAGCATCGGCCCGCTCAATGCCACATAGACCCCCTGATGCATGGCGATGGCTTCCTCGAGAGCAACAGTTTGGGCAATGTCCCGAAGCCGTTCGGTATATGGGTCGCTCATATCGGGGAAACGCGGACCTAAATCATCATCGTTTGGGCCGATAAGAGGATTGTCGCCCAACATATTGATATGGTCACAAATCAGCATGATATCACCGCGCTTGAAATTTGGATTCATGCCTCCGCATGCATTGCTTACGAAGAGTGTATCGGCTCCATTTGCCTTCAGTACTCTTACGGGGAAAGCAATTTGTTGCATGGTGTAACCTTCATAAAAATGAAATCTTCCCTGCATGGCTACAACATCTTTGCCGCCAAGTTTACCAAACAGCAGTTTGCCTGCATGGCTTTCAACGGTTGATACAGGGAAATGGGGAATTTCATTGTAGGGAATCTCTGTTTCTACATCCATTTCATCGGCCAGCTGCCCCAGGCCTGTGCCGAGTATCAGCATGTAGTTTGGCCGATGATCTGTTATGGATCGGATATATTGAAGGGCTTCATCCCGTTTTCTGCGGAAGGTTTCTATACTGTCTATATGTTGCATAATAGAATTACGGTTAGTCTATTTCGTCGAGTAGGTCGTCAATTTTATCTGTACCGGGAGCATCTATCGGCGAAGCCTGGGCTTTTTCGGATTCTTTAGCAATCTTTGCTTTTTTTTCCGGTAATTCGGGAATTGTAAATAAACCGGCATCTTGAGTGTTAAACTGATCGAGCCCTTTTTTTGTGTTTTCGAGATAAGAGCTGATGCTTCGAACAATTTCATTCCGCTTGTCGATCAGCTGGATAATGTGCTGTCTCATTTCCCGTCTTTGAGAGTGTGCATCCTGAATGATGGATTCAGCTTCGAGCTCCGCTTCTTTTTTGATATTTTCAGCCTCTTTACGTGCGCCGGCCAGCCTCTCCTCAGCAGAATTTTTCGCCGTCTGAAGTGTTTCGTGAAGAGCCTCTTCAACCCGTTCATAGTGCTTCAGTTTGTCGTTCATCTTATCTACCTGTGTTTCGAGCTCACGAACTTTACCGGTAAGGTGCTCCCACTCGCTGGCAATCAGATTCAAAAAAGAGTTTACTTCGGCAGTATCATAGCCGCGAAGTGATTTTTCGAATTGCTGCTGTTTAATCTCAAGGGCTGTTAGTTTCATAGGGGATAATTAGCTAAATGCTGTATGGAATCGAGGGTTATAAATTGGTTACGTTGATAACCGGTGATACACAGGCTTAATTGTTAAGCATATTTTTTAATCGGCTTCCTTCTTTTGCGGAACTGTTCTCGGGCTGGTCATCAACTTCTATGTCTAAAGAGCTTTTTACCTGTTTGGTTTCCTGTTTTTTTTGAGAGGATACAATTTTTTGGGGCGAATCATCCGTAACGATTGCTTCAAGGTTTTCAAGGCGTTGTTCGGTTTTCTCTTTAAACTCCCGGAGTGCCGCAAGAAACTCTTTGTTTTCACTGAGGTTCCCGCCTGATCCGCGCTTAATCCACGCTTTAATAATACTACCAACGATACCCAAAAATACAATTGAGAGTATCGATCCAAACACAATAGCCACTACAAATACATCTTCACCCATAACATCACCTGTTTTTTAGTTTTGCTTTGTCTGCTACTCTCTGTTCATTCTCCTTTCTGATAGAGTCTGAATTTTCATCATTAAATTCATTATGGTAAGAGCTGCGCATACCACTCAGTGGCACATCTGTTGCAATCGCTTCAAGATTTTCAATACGCTTTTTCAGCTTGTCAACATCAGCCCGAACATCATTAAGTTCCTGCTCTTTTTCACTGCTTTTTGCCTGCCACTTAAGCTTGTTTTTCTGATAGTCTATAATGTAGGCGCCAATTATGGCTACAAGTGGTATTAATACCCAAATAATTGAGGACATAAACAGTGATTTTTAATTCTACAGAATAAGATATAAAAATTGATGAAAAGTGCATGGTTTTATAACGCCTGCATTCATCAATAGTTACAGAAAATAAGCGTTTTACTTGCTTTGCTGCTGTCTGGGCAAAACGGGTGCGTTTTATTTGAATGATCAGTAGTTGCGTTCGCCAAAAATAGCAGTTCCAACACGCACCATCGTTGACCCTTCTTCAATAGCAATCTCAAGATCATTTGTCATGCCCATAGAGAGATGCTTCAGATCAACGGCTCCTCCATTTAGATGCATATGCTTATCCCGAAGAGTTCGCAGAAGTTTAAATTCAGGGCGCACCCGTTCAGGTTCATCCGTAAATGTTGCCATTCCCATAAGCCCAAGAACCCGGGTGTGCTTCAGATTATGAGCGTATTTCAGTATACCTTCAAGGTCTTCCAGACTGCAGCCACTTTTTTGATCTTCAGAGCTGATGTTTACCTGTATCAAAACATTAATGATTCTATCTTCTTCAGCGGCTCTTTTTTCAACCTCCTTCAGGGCTTTTTTCTTGTGGATACTCTGAATCCAGTCTACCCTGTGCGCCATGTATTTGATTTTATTCGTCTGCAAATTACCGATAAAATGCCATTGGATCGAATCGTCCTTTATTGATGCCATTCTGTCCTCAAGGGATTTGGCGCGGTTTTCTCCAAAATGTAACTGACCGGCACCAAGAAGCTGAAGTACATCCTCGTCCGGTTTGGTTTTACTAACGGCAACCAATGTGATTTCGGAGGGATTACGCCCGCACTTTTCACAGGCTGATTGAATACGTTGTTTAATGATTTTCAGATTGTTTTTAATTGCAACACTCATTTAGAAAATATTCCGTTTTATTCGGGGTAGTAGACGTGGCTTTAACAAAAAAACAACTTTCTGTAGTTCTCAAGGTACGAAAGTTTCTACGCTGTTTGAATATCAGATATACCCTGCCACCCTGATATGACTCGATTGTTATCATAAATCAATTAAAAAATTTTGGTAGTTGTTTTGCTGAATAAGAATCGAATTGAAGGTGTTAAGCAAATAATCTGCTTCAGT
The DNA here is from genome assembly GCA_007123985.1 of Balneolaceae bacterium. Classification (GTDB taxonomy): domain Bacteria; phylum Bacteroidota; class Rhodothermia; order Balneolales; family Balneolaceae; genus Rhodohalobacter. Next base: position 11,719 of record SLGA01000149.1, read on the forward strand.
TGGCAAAAAACAATAAAAATCTGTTTCAACCGAGTAAAATGATTCGTATTTTTGAAGTCTGTGAAAAAAACAATGATGCACCAGCGAAAATCCAAATACAGGACGAGCGCAGTGTTCGACTCCCAAACTGAACACTTATCAAGTAAAATTGTGACGGGAGGAAAACAGACTTGAACACTCAGGTACGTCATATAACCAACTTTATACATCAATGGGCACCGCCCGGTATAAAGATGAGTTATGACAATGTAGGCCTTCTGCTTGGTGATCCAGCCTCCCCCGTTTCAAGAATCTTAGTTTGCCTAGACGTAACTGAAGACATTGTTGATGAAGCTCTCGAGAAAAAATGTGAGCTCATTGTGTCGCACCATCCCCTTATTTTTAAAGAAATTTCAAGTATCAACCCTACGGATGAGCAGGGGCGCATTATCTATAAAATGATTCGCAACAATATTGCCCTGATCAGTGCTCACACAAATCTGGACGCAGCTCTTGATGGTGTTTCCTTTGTGCTGGCTAATAATTTGGGACTGGATGACCTCCAGTTTTTGGATAAAACATACAATATCAGCAGGCGTATATCTCTCACAACCGATTATGAAGATACTGAAGCAGTACTGAAGCTGCTGAATTATCACTCGGCCGAAGAGGCTCACTTTCATGAAGTGGATGGTCGCAAAGGAGGCCAAAAGCAGTTTGAAGCCATCATCGACAAACACAATGTATTACCACTTCGTAAAGCTCTTGAAAAAGAGGGGCTTCTGAAAAAAGGAAGTTTTCAGGAGATGGAAATGGCCACACCAACCAACAATTTTGGTATGGGTGTTTTGGGCTATTATCCCGACAACGGTATTGCAATGGACGAATTTCTGCACCTTGTATGCCGCGCACTCGATGTACCATCGCTTCGATATTCCGGAAAAGCTGAGCGAATTAAAAAAGTAGCCGTTTGCGGTGGTGCCGGTATATTTTTGAAGCAAGCCGCAGTTAAAGCCGGCGCCGATGCATTTGTAACTGCAGATATTAAATACCACGAATTCTTCACTGAGAAACCCAACTTTTTACTGGTTGATGCCGGGCACTATGAAAGTGAATTCCCTGTGGTGGAAGCCGTTCGGAAAGAGCTCTCAGAAGCATTTGAACACTTAAGTGTAAATGCCACCAAACAGGTTTCCAATCCCATGAAGATTTACGTAACCGAATTTGACAATAAAAACATCTAAATACTTGTAACTACGCCATGGAAGAGGTACTTCAACAGCTCGCAAACTTACAGTACATCGACAGCAGAATCGATGAAATACGCCAGCTACGGGGCGATCTTCCCGAAGAAGTTCTGGATATTGAAACAAACATTAACAGGTTTGAAGCAAAAATACGCCAGCTCGAAGAAGAAGAGGCCAGTTTAAAAGGAGAAAACAAAAAACTTGAGCTGGAAATTGAAACCTCTCTTGAAAAAACAAAGAAATATGAAGAGCAGCAATTAACGGTTCGCAACAACCGTGAATACGACGCTCTTACCAAAGAGATTGAAGCACAAAAGCAGTTTGTAGAGAACGCAAACGCACGCATGGAAGAGATTGAAGCCCGCCTTGAAGAGGTAGCAGAGGAGCTGGAAACAAATCGAAAAGCTCTCGGGCAAACCAATGAGCTTCATGCAGAGAAAAAGACTAATCTTGATAAAGTGATCGAAAGCACGCAAACCGAAGAAGATAAACTTCTTGAAAAACGCGAAGAGCTTGAGGCCGAACTTGACACAAGATATGTACGAAGCTACAACAGACTCCGAAACGGGCTCACCAATGGTATTGCAGTTGTAGCAATGGAAAAAGGAGCTGCGCTAGGGATGGCGCTTCCCCCGCAAACACAGGTAGAAGTGCGAAGAAAAAATAAAGTTATTATTGATGAGCACAGCGGGCGAATTGTAATCGACCCATCGTTCTTCGCAGAAGCGAAAAAGCAGTTTAAGCTTTAAAAACTGCATTCAACACTTTCCTAAACGTTTCTGCGTTACATATTGATAGATTTTAATTGAAGGTTCCCGGGCAATCGCTCTTTGATGATTCAGGGGGAGGAAAGTCCGAACACCAACGAGAACCGTGCTTCCTAACAGGAAGATCCCGGTAACGGGATAGCCAGTGCCACAGAAAAGATACCGCCCCGATACGTCGGGGTAAGGGTGAAATGGTGGGGTAAGAGCCCACCGCCCCGGCGGTGACGCACGGGGGCAGGGTAAACCTCACGGGGTGCAAGTTCATGCAGGTTGTGCGCCTCTCGTCGCTAAACAACCGGGTGGAACGCTCAGATCGCGGCAGCAATGCCCCGGCCAGATAAATGATTGCCATCCCAATTTAAAATAGGGATACAGAATTCGGCTTACAGGGAACCTTTACAAACTAAGGCTGTTCTACATTATGTAGATCAGCCTTTTTTGTTATTGGTTCAGAAAAAGGAGATTTTAAAAGATGTAATTGGCAATAATATTTATAGACTTAAAATGTTGCCTTTACACGACCAAATAAAAACTAACACAAAAAATAATTCATGAAATTATTGAAAAGCACACTTGTGGCACTGGTCACAATTTTATTAGCTACCGGAATTACAGTTGCACAGGTACAGCAGCAGGCGCCACCGCCACCACAACAGCCCGACTTACCTACCTCTGCAGATGTAAGCGATGATGAAATCCTTCAGCTTGTAAGCACCATTAACGATTTACAGCCAATTGAAGAGAAAGCACAGGAAAAAATCGAAGATGCACTTGAATCGGAAGACATAACCATGGAGCGCTTTCAGCAGATGATGATGGCTATGCAGAATCCACAAATGGCAGATCAGATAAATGTTACCGATGAAGAGATGTCTAAATTGCAAACACTACAGCCAACACTGATGGAAATTCAGGGTGAAGCTGAGCAAGAAATGATTGCAAAAATTGAAGAAAACGGATTCTCTATGGAGCGTTACAGAGGTATTATTATGGGAGCGCAGCAAGATCCCGAGCTAATGGCCCGGCTGGAAGCTGAGCTTGACGACTAATAGAACTCTAAAAGTTCATTCTCAAAGCTCCTGTTTTTAAAACAGGAGCTTTTTTTATGTCCTTATCATTTTAGAATAGAATTCACCTGAAGAGGAAAACCAGGTATATATACAGAGCAAAAAAAGGCAATGAGTTTATTATAAATTCACACTATATGTACCCTTTACTTTCCTGTCCATCTCACGCCGAACATCTTTCTCTTTGATGGTATCACGCTTATCGAACTGACGCTTACCCTTCGCAAGACCGATTAAAACTTTTGCATAACCACCTTTGAAATAGAGTTTCAGAGGAACAAGGGTGTATCCTTTCTGATTAAGACCTTTATCGATTTCACGGATCTCTTTTTTCTTCAGAAGAAGTTTTCTCTCTCTGCGTTCATCATGATTGTGGTATGAGCCAAACTCATACGGTTTGATGTACATATTCTTCAGCCAAATTTCACCACGGTTCAGGTATGCAAACGCTTCATGCAAACTGGCTTTTCCCGCACGGATAGATTTCACCTCAGTTCCGCGAAGGGCAATTCCGGCCTCATACGTTTCATCTACATGATAATCGAACCGAGCTTTACGGTTTTCGATCGTCGGAGGCGTGTTTTTTTTATTTTTATCGGATGATTTCGCCAAAGTGAAACTGATTTTGGTGTGTAAAATTTATCTGCATACGGCACAAGAGATCTTAAAGCATGTAAAATGCAGATACGATCCGGCCACTATAGAAGATACTCAGTAACAGACTGAGTTTCAGATGATTGGTGAATCAGTAATCAAACCCAACTTCGCGGAGACCTTCCAGCACTTCAGGTTCGGGATCGCGGCCCGGAATGGTATCATAAATCATCATGATTTGCTGAATCTGCTCACGCGCCATCGCATTGTTCGGATTAATCTTAAGTACTTCAGTAAACTGAACAAGTGCATTGTTCATACGAGTTCGCATCTCAGTCTGATCGAACGTATTCATGTTGTAAAGGCCGTAGTTGAGATGCGTTTTTTCAAGCTGCAACAATACTTCAGGATTTTCTTGATCCATTCCATCCAGAAGTGTCAGAGCGGTTTCATACCTGTTGTTTTCAATAAGGCGATCAATCTGTTCTGATAGGGGGAGATTTTCATCGATCAGTTCAGAGTCTGCCTGACCACATGATGCCAGAAAGGTTAAAATCAAAAGAAATAAAAACGAATTAAAAGAAAGTTTTACTGCCATAGAATTTGAATTATTGTTAATTAAAGAAATAAATAGGTGTTGGGCTGATGCATAAAATGAATACCGCCATACTTATCCATCCAAGCCGTTTTCTGGCGGGGGAAAGTTCCTGCTCAAAAAGTACCGGGGGATGTTCAAGCTTAACAAAATAAACCAGAAAGAAACTCCAGAAAACCCATATTAATGAACCGGCCTGCTCAAATCCATTGCTTACAAGAAGGTACACAACAGAGATGGCTACGGATACCAGCCAAACAGGGGCGATCCAGGTATGTTCACTGTAAAATGCTTTTTTCATTAAGAGCAGAAGCACCAATGCCCATAAAATTGTAGATGCATAACCGTACCCCGGAAACCATTCATTAATATTGAGATACAGGAACGGTATGGCCTCTATTCCTGCGAGTGCTGTAATACCGCCAAAGCCTATTCTGGCCACTTTTTTATGTTTTTCGTAACCAATTAGTGAGTAGAGAATATGCCCGCCATCAAGCTGGCCGATTGGAGTGAGATTCAGCGCGGTGAAAAAAAGACCCAGCCATCCTGCAAAAAGAAAAGGATAGTGATACATCTCGTACATGGGGGGTACATTATCGAAGAAACTCGCAAGAAAGGAGTAGAGAAACGTGTTTCCAAGTACAATTACAGCCCCCCCTTCTTCGGGGGCGGGTATATCAAGCGGCTCATCAGGGAATGAGCCGGTGTCTTGTATATGTGCGATTATTGCATCGTGCCCATCAAAGTTTTCAATATATTCCGGACCGGGCAGTGTGGCAAAGCCATAGATCAAAATGATCAGAGAAACCACAAATCCGGCAATCGGCCCCGAAATACCAATATCAAATAGTTTTCTCGTATCGCGGATGCGCTCTTCAATTTTAATTACAGCTCCAAGGGTGCCGATTCCAATGGGTACCGGTATAAAATAGGGAAGAGTAACTTTTACCTTGTGATAAACAGCTGCAAAGTAGTGTCCAAATTCGTGTGTGCCGAGAAATGCAAGCAGCAGAACTGCAAAAAGTGCACCTTGAGGCCACATTTCCCAATAGGTTTCAGCATTGGCAGTTTGCCCAACCCACATTATTCCAACAAAGGTTACACACAAAAAAGTGGCAACAAAAAGTAATGTGTGTTTGATGCCGGCCTTCAGTGTGATTTTGTTCTTAGGTGGTTGTGGGGGCTCCGGTATGCGTATGCGAAAGGGTTCGTTTTGATTCTCTTCCAAAATTTGTTGATGTCTGCTGAATAGTTTCTGTTACAATGAATCAGCTGAAATGCGTGAAACAGGTAGTGTCATACACCGGGCTCCACCTCTTCCGCGGCATAGTTCATGTCCCTCAAAGCTAATTGCAATCTTGTTGGGCTTCGAAGCATCGATGCCTCTATCTTTATACTCTTCAATAAATTCGTGTTGGGTCATATGTGTGTACCCGTGGTTTTCCATGGTTTTGAAGGTTTGGGTATTTCGGCCATAGCCAACAACAACGCCCGGAGCAAGTGCAAAAAGATTCGCGCCGTCGGTCCACTGTTCCCGATATTGATTAATGCGCTCTTCTCCTCCACACTTTATAAAATGAAATGCCTCACCGGTTAATTCTTCGAGAGTCTCCTTCAGTGAGCTGCACTGCCGTGTCTTTACATAATCACCTCCGTTAAACAGGTCCACTACATTGTGCTTTTGATCCATGATAGCCGGCGGAAAGGCCACGCACTCATTCGTATCAGCAAAGGTGAAGATGGTATCAAGATGCATGGATGATCGCTGCTTTGGAATATCCACTGCAAGTACATGCTCTACATCTTGCTGCAGTAGTTTTTCTGCAACACTCATCAGCCCGCTGAAGGAGGTTCGTTCACTCATCCCGATTAGTACAATCTTACCAGATGCAACCAATACATCTCCCCCCTCAATTGACTGATGCCCTTCTATAGCAATGATATTATTACGGATTCCAGAAAAAAGGGGGTGGTGATTAATTATGGTTCTCATCAAAAGAAATTCTCGAACACGAGCTTCCTTTGCGGCTTTTGAAGCGATTATACTGTTGCCTACCACAGCTGCAAGGTCTCGCGTGAACAGCAGGTTTGGTGCCGGTTGCAGGCTGAAATGTCCTTTCACAGTTCCTTCAATGGCAAAGCGAACCAGATTTTTCGCGTCAAGCTTTATAAGCTCTTTTTCGATGGTATGAATATTTC